>CAIQOK010000152.1 GCA_903873415.1 uncultured Verrucomicrobiota bacterium
CCTGCTGGCGCGAGGAGTGCAGCACGAGATTAAAAGGCTGCCCCACCACGGCGGTCGCACTGGAAAGACTGACGAAGGATTTCGTGGATGCCACATAACTACCCACGGACAAGGCGGGCAACCCGGCATGCGGGCCGCGGTAAACCCAGAAATTATGTTTCCGGTCCTGGTAAGTGAATTTAAGGTAGTTGGAATAAATGCCGCTGGCCTGGATCAGACTCCATTGCCCAGGCAAATCCCCATCCCCGGCCGTCGGTTCCGTGTTCTTATTCAGGCCTTTGGAATCCAAGGGCGCTGCCAGAAGCGGCAGGGGCATCGGCGCCTGCAGCAGCACCCCTGCCGACACAGGATAATCAAAGACAAAGCCCGCCTCGGGTTTTTCCCGGCGCACTTTGTAGGCCGTCATGTTCGGACGCCCGTCCACATCCACATACCGGACCAGCACAAAGGGCTGCGAGGTGAACGACCCGGAATTCGTGTTGTTTAGGTCGTCGCGCAGGGCGTAGGCGGTCCCGGCCGACATCATGGCATGCTCCTCATTGGGATTGTAACCCGGCTGGGTGGGGTTGTTCTGGGCATAAATGCCGCCGAGACGCTCTTGGGGGCTGATCCATCCATTGCCGGCGCTGCCTTTGTTGCTGGCGAGCACTATCTCCTTGGGATTGTTGGTGGGATACTGAATGGAATAATAGCCGACAGCGGAGGGCCAGTAAGTGGTGGTGAATCCTAAAATGTTTTTGGCGGAATTGGGTCGGAACCACCAGACCTCCAACTGGTTTTTACCGGGAATGGCGTTGACGGGGATGATCGCGCCATTGGTGGCCGCCTGCAAACCCGCCACAAAGGGGTCCACATAAGCGAAGGGGCTGAACAAATTGCCGGAATTCGTGCGGATGTAACCCGCCGGGAATATAGGGCTGCCAACGAAAGTAGCCTCACCGGCAGGCGGATTGATGCGGTCTCCCACATTGACCGTTTGCCGGACCAGGCGCGGGGTGGTGAGAGGGTTGGCGAAGTTCAAGGTGTTGGCCGCCAGCCAGCAATTGAGATTCGTCGCCACGCTCCCGGCCAGAGGGGACGTTCCGTTGCCATTGATGGCCACCGACAGCGCGTCGAACCAGACGTTGGCATAGCCACCACCCGTCCGGCCTGCAAACGTAAAGCTCTGGTTGGTCACCGGCCCGTAGCCTGTAGCCACGCCGGCAAGCACCTTCACCCCCTTGTAAGTGACATCCATGAGCCCGGCTGCAGACAGCACGATCCGCACGGGGACATAAGCGCCTGCAGTGTCCAATGTTATCGCCTGGCGCGTGGCGGGATCGATGGGCGCCGGGAGCATAGACGGGCTGACAAAAGTGTCGGCGTAAGTGTTACCGACATCGTTCATGCTCACGGCAGCTATGGTGACGTTGTTGGTCTTGATCGTGATACCCGGAGCGAAATCGTTGGTCCCGTTATCCCAGAGGTCAAAGCAAACGGATAAACCCGTAACAGCCCCCTCCTCGCTGCTGAGAGTGGCGGAGCCGGGAGCCAGATTGACGCTGAAACCGTCGGCGGCGGGACTGGAGCCGCCGCCAACCAAGGCGAGAAAGTCCATCTGGAAATTTGAAATAGTCCCGCCAGCCGACACGTCGGGCAGTTTAAAGGTGCCAGACTGAAAAGTGAGGGAATCCACCAGATGCAACACGCCGTTGGTGACATATGCGTTGCCGGTCAGGTTGGTGGAGGACAGTCCTAAAAAGTCGCTGGTGGTGTAGTTCGGCAGGGTGAAATTGGTTTCCAGCAGGCTGGTGTCCAGCCAGGAAAACACCCGCTCGAAAGCAATGTTGTTGCCAGAAGAATAACGAATCAGGGCTCGGTGTGCGGGATGGGCTAGGTCAAGCCAACTATAATACTGAAAAGTGGAAGTTAATTTCCCTCGTAGTTTGTCCAATGTGTCCTGATATTGTAAAACCGGGGAGTCGGAGGTGCTCAGTTGGACGGCAGTGGCACTTGCCTCGGAATCGCTGACTGCCAAGGGCCGCACATAATGACTATACCTGACGGGGTCACTAGGCCAGACCAAACGGTAGCGGGAGAGTTCACTAGGCCAAAGGATTCCCGCCGCCCCGCTGGTAAGCCAGTAAACAAGATAGTCGTTGAGATTTTTTGTTTCCGCCGCGGCGTAAAGCTCTGTGGACGGAGCGGCGGGATTTATATTCTGATAACCAAAAACTGTTCCACTGCCCCCCAAAGTAAGAACCGGACTCGCCATCAACACTGAAAGCTGAGTGGGATCGGAAGGTGTCAAGCGGTCCCCCAGCTGCGAGGTGATATCAATCGGAGACGGGTATTTGTATACATCTATCACTTCAACCCCCAGAGAAACACGGGTCCGGCCGTCGGGATTAATATCGCCGAGAATCTCAATCAGAACCCGCCCTTGACTATTGTAGCAATGCAAACTCCCACCGATCTGATCATACCAAAAAGTGCGCGTCTCCTGATAAATCGTGTTTGTCGTGAACAGAGGAACACTCGTATCCACATAGGCAGAGGACACATTGGTCGGAATACTATTGTTATAGCAGATTTTAATCGCACCAACCCGCGAGGATGGGATCACGACAGGATAACTCAAAGAACTAAAGACTCCCTCAGTCCAATAAATCTTCTGAGGATTTTTGCTTGGCACACTGCTGACCACGTAGTTTTGCGGGTAAAGCTTGAAGTAATTACCACTGACGAGATAGTAAGCCGCAGCATTGGTGGAATAATCTGCTGGAACACCATTGGTGTAGGCGGCGGTTATCCATGTGACTGCAATGGGACCGGATTGCGTCGCATACAGTGCTTTGGAGTGAGGACTGTAATAGGAACCAGTATTGGTGTAAGGTGCAGGCTGCCAGTAAGCCGAGGGCGACATATTGGTAATATTGAGGCCATTCTCATCGGTCAGGGGAACGCCTATTATATCGCCGAAATTAATCGTCACCGCCCTGCTAAAGAGACAGCCCCCGATTTGCACCCGCTGCTCCATGAGCAAAACCGTTGTCCCAGCCGCATCCCGGCCCAGGGGACTACAGGCCATGTCCGTGGCCACTGAGCTGCTAAAGCCGCCTCCTGTGGCGTTGTGTAGCTCCGCATTGTTGCTCACCGACTGCCAGGACCCGGATCCGGTGCCGTTGGTGAGAGCCGGAACGCCGCCGACGGGATAAAACCCGGCAAACTGGTTCACCGTCGGGGTAAAGGCCGACACGTTCCCGCTCGTCGGCATCCGCCCGTCGGACCCGGTGACGCCGTTGGAAACCGTGTTGATGGGCACCCCGCGCTGGGACTGATAGTTGAAGCTGTTGGTGGGCCAGCCCAAATAGATCACGGACGCCGTTTGGCCCCGTCCGAGCATGGTGCCGCCCAACAAGATTGCCCCACACATTAAAGTTCGCAGATAACGATTCATGATATCAAAAACTAAAATTCAACTACCGCCCACTGACTACTGACCACTGACCACTGACCACCCATCAGAATGGGAATTCCTGAACCAAAATCTGGATCTCGCCATTACTGGTAATGTTGCCGCCTCTGAGACCCACCTGAAAGGTGTGAGAGCCGGCTGAAGGTGTAGTCACAAAAATATGACTATAGCTCCCTCCACCATATTGCCAGACAGTGGCGGTCCATGTGCGCACAACGGTTCCATCTATATACAGATCCGAATAGATTTGAGAGCTATTGCTTTGGCTGTTATTTTTAACATCTATAGATACTGTAATCACACACTGCCCGCCGGAGCATGTGTAACTACTTGGATTCGCCTTGGCGGGAGTCGCACCGGTGTCCACTACCAAGGTATTCTTCCATTGAGGCGACGTGATTTTACCGGAGGATTTAATGCTCCCGACAACATCAAGAGCGACCGTGGGAGCCATAGTACCAATCCCGACATAGCCTGAGGTACTGATATACATCCAAAGACTGGCTCCGGCGGTATTCTGAAAAAAAATGCCGCCGCCCGCGCGCAGCGCGAGTGAACCATTCCCGTCATAATAAAACCCGGTGTTGACGCTGGATCCGATCGGGGCACCACCGAAGGTGGCGTTGCCGGAACTGTTCACCGAGCCGTTGACATCCAACGTGCTGGACGGATTACTCGTGCCAATCCCGACATTGCCATTGCCCTTGATCCGCATCACCTCGGTCATGGCCGCGCTGCTGCCGTAGCCAAAGGCGATACTTGTATTTGCATCGGATGTATGGATCTGAAGCAGACTAGCTTGAACACCGAATCCGTAGGAGATGCCGCCAGTACCATTATAATACAGCGAGATCTTGTCACCCGTGCTGGACGCGAAGTTGAGGGGGAATCCGGGGTTGGACTCGCCGATACCGACAAAGGAGTTGAAGATGGCGTTGCCGCTGACGCTCAGCGAGCTGTTGGCGGTGAGGCTGCCGTTGACGCTGGAAAGAATATTGCTGCCGTTGGCATTGGC
>CAIQOK010000153.1 GCA_903873415.1 uncultured Verrucomicrobiota bacterium
GCATCGCTCAAGGTGATCTGCAATCCCGACCCGGAATGGTCGAAATCACCCCCGGCCAAACCCAGCAAATTCACATGTGTCGTCTGTCTCATCAGGCCCAACCAGATATGCATACAGGTACCCGTTTAACCCGCCGCTCACGTCCAGCGTCACCGTCATCCACAACACACGGTAGGGATAGCTGGGCAGACCGCTCACCGTTCCTATCGACATCAGTCCCACCAGATTGCCATCCGTCCCACAAAACATGCCCGAGGGGAGATTAAACTCTGCTCTTGGATGACGATCGCCCGGCGCGCAATTAGATGAAAAACTGCACCGGCCGGATTTGATTTTTCTGGACATCCAGCTGGAGCGGTAGAGCGGGTTTGATCTGCTGATCAAGCTACCGCCGCGGGATAATCCGCCGGCCATCATTTTAATGACGGCCTGCTATGAATACGCCGTCAAGGCCTCTGAAGCCGAGGCGTTGGATTCCCTGACCAAACCGGTCCCGGCGGAGCTCCTGGCCAAGTCGCTTCGGCGCCTCGACAAAAAAGCGCCCCACCCGCGGCGCGGAAGGCCGCAACTGGGCAGCCTGCGATTTTCAGCACCCAGAATCTGGTGTTGCTCAAGAACGGCGAACGGCGGCAAATGACGAAGTTGGGGAGCATCCGGATTGCTGAGGCGACGGACAACTTCACGCGGATCGGGCTGGAGGGATCACAATTTTTCACAGGGCACCGGCTGATATCCACTTGGGGTGGGCAGCTTCCCGCGACCATTTTCGGGCGGATAAGCGGCAGTTTAATCACCACCATGAACCATGTGCTGAGTTACAAGGTGATCGACCGCAACGGGACGCACGCCTTTATGGACGGCCTAACCAAGCTGCTGCTGCTCAGCCGGCTGGAGCCCCGGAGGCTCAAGCAGCTTTTGAGGGAGCACCGCGAAGAGATTGTTTAGCACAAGAGTGAGAAAACGGATTGGATCAATCTTTCAACCCGGCCCTCAGACTTGCGCGGCGGCAAAACCGCCCAACACGACCCCGATAGAGCCCATGAGATACATGATCTTTTTCATCCATTCCTTGCGGGTGAGCAGGGCGATGGCGGCCAGGGCGATGGAGATTTGAAGCGCCGTGGTGGCCTGGGCCCAGCGGTGATGGATATGGATTTCGTGGTCGGATCTGCGGTCCCAGTCGATGGATTTGGCTTCGAGCTTTTCGGCTTCCAGTTTGATGGCGGCTTTTTCCGTTTTGTAGCGCTCAATTTCCCCCTGATAAAACTCTTTTTTGGCGGCGGGAGCCAGCTCGAGGGCCAGCTCGCTGAGGTTTTGCTTACTGCTCTTGGCTTGATAATAGTTCCACTGGTTGGACGCCTCGGTTTTTTTAATCGCCGCGTTGTTTTTGAACAGGCCGGCGTTGGCTTGTGTGGCCCCGCCCATGTATCCAAAAACGGCTCCGACCGTGGCGATAATGGCAGTGAAGAGCGCAATCTGGTTGACCATGCCGGAGTGCTCCGCCCCTCCGCTCTGGACGGCATGTTCCAATTCATGATCGTGAGGGCCGTGCACGTGAAATTGAGATTCGGACATGGTGTTTTTTATCTGCGGATTAAAAGGTCCCACCCAAATGCCGCCGGACTTTGATGACGGGGACATCGTCCCGGCCAAGGAGCAGGCAGGGATGACTGGGAACGGGTTTAAACCAACAATTAAAAGAGATGTCCGGCATTTCGACCGCCGTCAGGTCAAAGGTTAGCGCCCAGAACCAGACAAGCGCCACTGCGGCCCAAACCGAAAATGGAATCCTCTTACTGTTGTTGAGGAGGATTTTCATCAAAGGACAGCACAATCCGGATACCAGCCCGGATGGGATTCCGATCCAAATCGGATCAGGAAGAATGGGTCTTTCGCCAGATGCATGGGGCAAGACTTTACGCGGGCCACTGGGGCTGACAAGCCTTTTTGAACCTAAAAACCGCACTTGGGATCGCACCGCGGATTTCCGACCACCCGAAAGCACCGTTGCAATAAAGCTCAAGAAACCATGAAGTGCCGGGAATCGTGAGCCCTTCTCTGTCTTCAGGGTCGATTTGGATTGGGACGGGAGGTTTACCATGAAGCCCGTGGAGGGCATGAATAGGAGTGATTTTCCGTATGGCGCAACCGTGCCTCTGTGGGATGGGTGGGAAGCAAATAGGCCGGGCGCGCCGCTTCGTGTCCGTCGTCGCCGCGCAACAGAAAAGGCGGGTTGGCAATAGCGGCGGGCGGCGGACTGCCCGCCCTACCAACGCGCTTTTTGCAATCAGGTTGCACTGGGAAGGACATGAAATGGGCAAAATTAAAACACGCAGTTGGAGTTCAGCCGGATGGGGTGGCGTTGAGGGGAAAGGTTTTTCTGATGGCGCAACCCAATTAATCTGGAAGCCGGCGGGTGCTGGTTTGAAATAGAACTGAAGTTGAAACCGCCGATAAAACGCAGACAGGTTCCACTCTTTCGAGTGAAACGCTTGGAGATGGGGTGAAAAACGCCGCTAAACACGCCCCGCCAACCCATTTCAAATCAGGTCGGAGGGCTCAACCTCAGCCCACTGCGAGCGGCGGCCCCGAGGTCCTGCTCCGAGCGGCGGCACGAGCAGACCGCCGCCGAGGATATCGGTGCTTTACCGGACTTAATCCTGCGAGCTAGGATTTAACCTGTGGTTGCCGGACTGCGGCGGCCGGTCGCCGGGTTGATTCGGAGCACCGCCAGCCGACCACAACTGATGAAATGAACAGCAGTCGCATTAACGTCATGAAAATCGAATCCACCCGGCTTCTGGCCGGAGCGGTCCTTCTTGCGCAGTGCGCCGGCGCGGCTCTCAGTCCCGCCACGCGAATTGAAGCGGAAAGCGGCGTGCTGCGCGGCAACGCCCAAATTGAAAAGGACTCGTCAGACTCTGCGGGATCAACCGTATGCGGCCTGGGCATGATCGGGGCGGGCATGAGTTTCACCAAAATGCCAGCCGCCGAAAAAATGGCCGTCCACTATGCCGGCAAGAGTTACGGAACCTTCAGCGTTTATCTCGACGGGGTATTCAGCCGCAAGCTTAACCTCCACTCCAGCGGAGCCCTGCAGGGCTGCTACCTGAACGCCGTCGTGGAACTGCATATCCCCGCCGGAGCCACCCTCACACTGCAGCACGATGCCGGGGACGCCGACTGGAATGTGGACTATGTCTTGGTTGGCCAGGGTGATCTGGGATTGGGACCGGACATCTGGAATCTGCCACCGTTGCGGATTGCCCAAGGGCCATTCCAGCCGGATTGGGAGCAGCTCAGCCGGACCTATCAGGTGCCGGAGTGGTTCCGCGATGCCAAGTTTGGCGTCTGGTCGCATTGGGATCCTCAATCTGTGCCGGAGGTGGGGGACTGGTATGCGCGCAACCTCTATCTCAGCTATGGCGGGGCGCGGAAGTATCATGAGACCCACTACGGGCACCCCTCGGAGGTGGGCTACAAGGATGTCTGCCGGCTCTGGTCCTGCGAAAAATGGGATCCGGATGTGCTGATGGAGCTGTTCCGGGAAAGCGGTGCGCGCTATTTCCTGGCCATGGGCAACCACCACGACAATTTTGACTGCTGGGATTCACTGTATCAGCCCTGGAACGCGGTGAATGTGGCCCCCAAAAAGGATGTGGTGGGGATTTGGGCGATGACGGCGCGTGAGCACGGTCTGCGTTTTGGGATTGGTTTCCATGCCTCGCCGGCGCGGACGTGGGGCCAGTTCATGCCCGTGCGCTACACGGGGGATAAAACCGGGCCCAAGGCCGGAGTGCCGTATGACGGGCTGATGACCATCGCTGACGGAGCGGCCAAATGGTGGGACGGTTTGGATCCGGTGGATCTCTACGGTCCTCCGCACAACCACGACGACCCGTCACTGACCTCGGCCTTTGGCAACCAGTTCATGTGGCGGGTGGACGATGCGCTCCGGAAATATCATCCGGACCTGATCTATTTTGACGAGCATGCCGGCAACTCCCAGGTGGATTTGAAGGTGCACATGGGGCTGGATTTTTTCTCGCCGCAGATCGCTGCGAATTTCTACAACCAGTCGCTGCAGTGGAACGGTGGGAAACTCGAAGCGGTGCTCAACCTCAAGGCCGTCGGCGGCATCTACAACAGTTTCCAGCATAACCCAGAGCTGATCCCGCTGGTGGACCGCGCGCTGGTCAAAGACACCGAGGCCCACATTGAGCCGACGATCATGGATTATCCATTCCAGACCGACACGTCGATCCAAGACTGGCACTATCGGGCTGGAGAAAAGTATTCCACGGCCGGTGAAGTGATCGGCAAGCTGCTGGACAACGTGTGCCGCAACGGCAACATGATCTTGAACATCACCCAACGCGGGGCGGGCAATCTGGATGAGGAAGCCTTGCGGCTCTGCAAAACGCTGGGGGCCTGGTTGAAAACCAACGGCGAGGCCATCTATGCCAGCCGTCCCTTCGAGGTCTATGGCGAAGATAATATCCGCTACACCCGGGGCAACGGGCACACCTACGCAGCGGTCCTGCTGTGGCCCACAAACAACACGGTGACGCTGAGGTCGTTGAAAAAAGGAGGCGCGACCTTGGGCGATGTGACCGGTGTGGAGATCTTGGGATGCGGGCTGCCCGCAAGCTTTGAGCAGAACGCCGATGGGCTGATCGTGCGCGGCACCGGAGCATTCACGAACGGCGAGCCGCGGGTTTTGAAAATCGCCTCCAACAAACCTTGGGTGAACGATGATGATCCTGGAGTCCATTATCAGGGCTGGCAGCACAAGGCCAACCTGGGCGACCGCAGTTTTAACAACGACCACCATTTCTCCACCGAGGCAGGCGCCACCTGCGAATTGACCTTCACCGGCACCGGCGTGGATTGCCTTGGCTCCACGGGGCCGGGCCTGGGCATGCTCAACGTCATTCTGGACGGCAACCGGATGCCTCCGGCCAATTTGAACCGACCGACCCCGCATCAATCCCAACAGATCGTCTTCTCCCGTGCCGGTCTGCCCCTCGGTCAGCACTCACTCAAGCTCATCAACCGCAACCCCACCCGCGTCGAGATCGACGGATTCCGGATCCGGTAAAACCTCAGGTTGGGTTGCGCCAAGGAGAAGCAGCGAAAAACGAAAACGGTCTGCCAGGCGCGACACCCGCGGTTTTCAGGCTGAGCGCCAGGATCTTGACCTGCCGGGCGGGTTGGAGACTCCGGAGCAAACCGGCGCTAAGGATGACATGAAATGCTTATCCAATTGATGCAGGTTGGTCGTTTTCGTGGATACTGCAAACGCCAAGACCGACATTCCCGAAAGGTCTCCGTGAATCCCGCCAAAAGTTTTCGAGCGACGCAAACTGCCGGCGCACCCTTTCTCAGAGCCGTTGGCCTGAAAGGTTTCGCTGTCCGAAGTGCGACGGTTCCCGCAGTTGGTGGATCCTGAGTGCCCACCCATGAGCAGGGTACAGCCACCGCAAAACTGCATTCGCTTGATTCCAAATGCTCTTGGGGATCGCTTCCAAAAGGGACGCCGTTGCGTTGCGGGTTTTGTCTGGACCTCCATCAAATGGATAAGCATGTGACATGCTTTTCAAGCCAGACGGGGTGAAGCGTGAGTGTTCAGCGCGGGATGCGGCGGTCGACAGGAACAGACCGGGCGTCTGGATATTCCAGAGGCGACCTTGGTCCTGTTGTTCACTCCGCTGGCGGAAAAAACGGGTAGGCCGCTAGGAAGGAGGGCGGAATTCCTTGCGCTCGACGGTGATCTGCCCGTTGTTCTCGAGCACTGCGAAGCGCACTTCCTGGACGCCGGAGCAACCGGCCGCGCGCAAGGCGGCATTCAACTCGTGCTGGGTGATTTTTTCCCGGTTCAAAGCCTCCTTATAAAGACGTCCATTATGGATCAGGATTTCCGGTCTGCCCTCGACCAAGGCCTCAATTTGCTTGCTCTTGAAGGTGGCCAAGCCGACCAGATAATTTAACACCACCAGCGTGGTTGCCAGGATGATGCCGGCCAGAAGCGAGTTGTCACCGGCGTTCATTGCGTTTTGAACCGCATTGCTCAACACCAGCAGCAAGACAAGATCGAAAGGGGCCAATTGCCCGATCTGCCGCTTGCCGCTGATTCTGAGGAGCACCAGCATGAAAAAGTAAACAATCGTGCAGCGCACCACCAACTCCCACCACGGTTCGGTCAACTTCCACATGACGTTGATTGTATTCATTCACCCCGACAAAACCGAGGATTAAGTGTTTAAGTTAACGAAAGAACCCACTCATTAGCGAGCCAGCGGCAGACTCATCCGACTTTCTTCAGATATACCTTTGCCGCAGCGCCGGCACGGCGGATATGGCTGCCAGTGCCGTTGGCTTCTATTTTTTAAGGATTCGCAGGGCATCGGTCAATTGCGCCTCAAAATTCTCCTCTTGCACGATTGGGGTCCGTGGTGCGTGGTCCATTATTCATTGCCCATTGCCTGTCTTTCAAGCCCCGGAGGGGCGACGTGTCTACAGATCCGTGTCCATCCAAAAAAACTTCCCCAGCCCCGCAGGGGCGGCACGGGGCAGTCGGTAAAAACGAAGAACACGCGCAACATGAATTGGATTTGCCTAAATTGCGCATCTGCCGTTTGTGCCCCTCCTACGAAGCTTGAATTTCCCGCCGTTTCTGAGTTCGTGACCTCAAAGCCGGGAATCAATACGCTACAAGGCTGAGGGGGCGGGCATGGTGGAGGGAGCCCGTAGGGC
>CAIQOK010000154.1 GCA_903873415.1 uncultured Verrucomicrobiota bacterium
GAAGGTCGGATCATAATACACGCCGTATATCCCCGAACGGAGCTGGGTTCCCTGCAGTTGCGCGATGCCGGCCGGGTTGTAATAAACTGCCGAAGGATTGTCCGCTGTTGCCACAAACGCTCCGCCCCGCGCTGTCGCGAAGGCGTCTTGATCCCCCAGACGAAAACCATTGGCGGAAACCGGCGAGGCCCAAACCACCGCGACGGTCATTGCCATTAATCGTAATGCGGCACGTCTATTCATAATCAGCAACGCGAAAAACAAGAAGGATCCAATACACCCTGGACACCAGGCACCGCAAGCATCTTTCCTCGGCCGTTTTACGCCAGGCAGCGGTGTTAAAGGTTGCTTCCGGATCTCTTTCCCGTTTAATCCCTGCCTGCATGAACCGTATTCTCTCTGTGACCACCAACCTTTTTCCGATCTGGGTTCTGGCCGCTGGTGCGCTGGCGTTGGCGCAGCCTTCGTGGTTCACCTGGTTCAGCGGGGAATTCATCACCTGGGGGCTGGCTCTGATCATGCTCGGCATGGGCATTACTCTTACGCTGGAGGATTTCAAGCGGGTCTTGCAAATGCCTCGGGCGGTGGTCATCGGCGTGGCGGCCCATTACGTCATCATGCCCTTTCTGGGCTGGAGCATTGCCCGCCTACTGAAACTTGAAACGCAGTTTGCCGTGGGGCTCATCCTTGTTTCCTGCTGCCCGTGCGGGACGGCGTCGAATGTGGTGAACTATCTGGCCCGCTCGAACGTGGCCTTGTCGGTTCTGATGACGATGTGTTCGACCCTGGGGGCGATTGTGATGACCCCGCTGCTGACCCAATGGTTGGCGGGCAAATATGTTCCCGTGGATGCGGCCGGACTTTTTCTGAGCACGGTGAAGATCGTTCTCGCGCCGGTTCTGGGTGGAGTGGCCTTAAACCGTTGCGCCCCGCGACTGGTCAAGTGGGTCATGCCGGTGTCGCCGCTCGTTTCTGTGCTCACCATCTCGCTTGTTTGTGCGAGCATCATCGGGAGCAGCGCCCGGGATTTTGCGCGTTCGGGAGGCGAACTGATTTTGGCGGTTTTTTTGCTGCACACCGGCGGTTTCTTCCTCGGCTATTTCGGCAGCCGCCTCCTGCGTTGCGACGAGTTGACCAGCCGCACCATTTCGGTGGAGGTGGGGATGCAAAACTCCGGTTTGGGCGCGGCGCTGGCGCGCGCCCACTTCAGCAGCCTGCCTTTGGCCGCCCTGCCTTGCGCCATCTCGGCCACCTTCCACTCCGTCATCGGCAGCGTGCTGGCAGGGGCGTGGCGATTGAGGCCGGTCAATCCGTCCGCGGATTCGAACCCATAAGGGCTTGAACCATCGGGCCGTCGATTTGGCCGGCGGTTTCATGCGTCCCGAAACTTGTTATCGCCATTCTCCAGACTGTTTGATACACACGGTTTATGACCCGGCCTGGAGAAGCCGACGCATTCGGACCGATTGAGCAGCGTGCTTACGGGCCCATGCATTCCTTTGTCAGGTTGCGAGTGGTGCCCGTTATCAAAGGTGCCCTTGGGCGCAAGCTGTCCGCACTTGAGGGGAACTGCGCACCCCGGTTCAAAAGGGGTTCCGATGTGGCCCGCGAACTCAGGCCGCCGTCAGCTGTCCTCCGGCCGGAAAAGGGCAAGCCGCAGGCAAATCAACATTGAACCGCGTGTCATCCCCAACAAATCCAAATCTTCGGCCGCTGGCCGCTCCGGTTACTTCCCTGCGGGGCGTGGGGGCCGAGCGCGCGGCGCTGCTGGCCCGACTGAATGTCCTCACCATTGAGGATCTGCTACTGCACCGGCCCCGTCGTTACGAGGACCGGCGGCGGTTCCAGTCTATCAAGGTCCTTAAGCTGGACGAGAAGTCGACCACCCGGGGAAAGGCCGTTGCCATGGGGATAAAGCGTTTTCGCAAGGGCACCCAATCGGTATTTGAGCTGATTCTCGATGACGGCACCGCGCTGCTTCACTGCCGCTGGTGGAACCTGCCGTTCATGGAGAATTATTTCGCTGTGGGTGACGAGGTCGTGGTTTACGGCAAAGTGCTTTCACTTCGGCCTCGCACGATGGATCACCCCGAGGTGGAGGTGGTCGAGCCCGGCGAAGAGCACTTCATTCATTTCAACCGGATCACCCCGGTGTATCCGCTCACCGAAGGCCTGCCGCAGCGGTGGCTACGAGGGCTGGTCTGGCGGGTTCTGGAGGGATTTGAAAAGAGCATCGTTGAGCCGGAGATCGGGCCCGTCAATCCCTCCGCTTGCGGCCCGGCCCGGCCCACCCGGGGCGATGCGGTGCGGATGCTGCATTTTCCCGAGGAGCTTGCCGATGTGGAAACGGCGCGGCGTCGGCTCGCGTTGGATGAGTTTGTTGCTCTTGAGTTGCGGCTCCGGGCGCGGCGTAAAGTTTTTGAGGCCGGCGCCCGGGCGCTGCCGTGCGGCGGTGACAACCGGCTCATTAAACCGCTGCTGACCGCCCTGGGCTACAAACTCACAGCCGCCCAGACCCGGGTGCTGCGCGAGATCCGCGCCGACCTGCGCGGAGCGCACCCCATGAGGCGGCTGCTCCAGGGCGATGTGGGTTCGGGCAAAACTGTGGTGTCAGCCTGCGCGGCGCTGATGGCACTGGAAAGCGGATTTAGTGCGGCGTTAATGGCCCCAACGGAAATCCTAGCTGAACAGCACTTCCGCAATTTCAAAAGCTGGCTCCAACCGCTCGGCGTCAGGGTGGAACTCCAGACCGGCAGCCGCAAAACGGGGGGCGGAGATGAGCCGGCCCCTGGCTCCCACACGCCCGCCGCCGTTTTTATCGGCACTCATGCCTTGATCTCCGAGGGGTTCAAGTTGCCCAATCTCGGGCTGGTGATCATTGATGAGCAGCACAAGTTCGGCGTGGCGCAGCGCGAGCAGATGGTCCGCAAGGGCCATTTTCCCCATTTGCTGGTGATGACCGCCACCCCGATTCCGCGCACGCTCGGGCTGACTGTTTATGGAGAGCTGGATCTTTCGGTGATTGACCAGCTCCCGCCCGGGCGCGGGCGGATCAGGACATTTGTGCGACCGGTGGACACGCTTCCGCTGGTCTGGAAATTCATCCGTGAAAAACTCGCCGGGGGGCGACAAGCCTATGTCGTCTATCCGCAGGTGGAGAAGACCGGAAAAAACGAGGTCAAAGCGGTCACCCGGGAGCTGGGCAACCTGGAGCGCGCTCTGGCCCCGTTTCGTGTTGTCTTGTTGCATGGTCGCTTGCGCGGGGCGGAGAAGGAGTCGGTCATGGCGGAGTTTCGCGGCAATGCGGCCCAGGTGCTGCTGGCCACTTCCCTCATCGAGGTGGGGGTGGACGTGCCCAATGCGACAGTGATGCTGATTGAAAATGCGGAGCGGTTCGGGCTGGCCCAGTTGCATCAGCTCCGCGGCCGTATCGGGCGTGGAGCCCATGAATCCTTTTGCATCTTGGTGTCGGGCTGCGGCACCCCCGAGGCTCTTGAGCGCCTCAAGGTGCTGGCGGAGACGACCGATGGTTTCCGCATCGCCGAGGCGGATTTGAAACTGCGCGGGCCGGGGGAATTGCTGGGACGGCAGCAGAGCGGGGCGCCGGATTTCAGGTTTGGTGATTTGACGACGGATTTTGAATTGATTGTTGAGGCCCGGCGTTTGGTGTCGGAGCGGGGCTCAAATATCACTTGTCCGGCAGAGTCGTTTAGCGGAAGATGACTCTGTTATGAATAAATCCCTGTTACTGGCCGTGCTTCTAAGCCTCAGCCTTGGCGCTCTGTTGACCGGCTGCGGTCAATCCGAGCAAACTCCGGCTGCGGCACCGACGGCGCCCGCCACCAACGCACCCGCGCATCCCTGAGCGCGGTCTTCGGTTGACTCACGCACACGCCGGGCAAATCATTGCCCGGCTTTTTTTATAAGCGGCCGGCATCTGGGTGCCGGCGGGCAGAAAAAAAGCGAGGCCGAAGCCTCGCTTTTTGAATTGGATGGCGTTTTTTATTTCTTGGCCTTGGCACCGGTCGCCGGACGGAACGCCTTTTCCTTCACCAGCGTTGCGGCTTTGCCGAGGCGGTTGCGCAGGTAGGTCAGCTTGGCACGGCGGACTGAGCCGGCCCGCTCCACCTCGATTTTATCGACGCGCGGCGAGTGGAAGGGGAACACGCGTTCGACCCCTTCGCCATAGCTGATGCGGCGCACGGTGAACGTTTCATTCAGACCGCGGCCGCGCTTGCCAATGACCACGCCGGAGAAAATCTGGATGCGCTCTTTGTCACCCTCGACCACTTTGGTGTGGACCTTCACGGTGTCGCCGACTTCGAATTTCGAGCCGTCTTTGCGAAACTGTTCCGATTCAATTTTTTCAAGTAATGCCTGATTCATAAATTTTTCCTTAACCCTTAGGCGGGTCATATTCTAGCTGCTGTCGGCAACCGCCGCTACAGCAAATCCGGTCGTCTTTCCCTCGTCCGCACCCGGGCCTGCCCGGCCCGCCATTTGGCGATTTCCGCATGGTTGCCGGACAGCAACATGTCGGGGACTTTCATGCCCCGGAATTCTGCGGGCCGCGTCCATTGCGGGTATTCCAACAGCCCGGAGCTGAAGGACTCTTCATTCGCACTTTCCGCATCACCCAAGGCCCCGGGCAGCAGCCGCGTCACGGCATCCACAACCACCATTGCCGGCAATGCACCGTTGGTCAGCACATAGTCACCTATGCTCAACTCGTCATCGGCCAGAAGCTCACGAATCCGCTCGTCGAATCCCTCATAGTGTCCGGTGACGAGCAGGAGGTCGCTTTCCTGCGCCAGTTCCCGGGCGACGGCCTGCGTGAACGGGCGGCCTGAAGGTGACATAAGAATCACCTTGGTGGCCGGGCGGCTGATTTTCTCAACCGCCTCAAAAATCGGCTCCGGCTTGAGAAGCATTCCCGGCCCGCCGCCGAACGGCCGGTCATCCACCGTCTTGTGCCGGTCATGCGTGTAGTCGCGCAACTGGTGGATGGTTAAATCCAGCAAGCCCGCTTCCCGCGCCCGTTTAATGATGCTTTCATTCAACGGGCCGGCGAACATCGCCGGAAACAAGGTGAGCACATCAATTTTCACTCGGTTGTGCTCTTAATAAGGCCGCGTCATGCAAAGCGGCGTCAGTCCGGGCCGGGACCTCGTTAAATTCAATCTTCGACGATCTCCACCGCGCAGCGGAGCCCCTGCTTTGCGCTGCCGGCCTGCAGGAGGGAACGCAGGGCGTTGATCGTCATGCCTTGGCGGCCGATGATCTTGCCCACATCCGTCGGATGCAGCCGCAGCTCGTACACGGTGGTTCCCTCCCTGAGGGCCGAGGTGATACTCACGGCCTCAGGGTTTTGCACCAGTCCTTTTACGACGTATTCGAGAAAGGGCTGCATGCGGGAGAGTTCAGGCTGCTGCGGCCGCTTTGCTCAGTTTCTTTATGAAGCTGGCCACGGTGTCGCTGGGCTGGGCCCCCTTGGTGATCCACAGCTTTGCGCGTTCCAGATCCAGCGTCACGTTGTCACCCTGTTTCAATGGCTGGTAGGTCCCGATTTCCTCGATGAACTTGCCATCACGAGGGCTGCGGCTGTTGGCCACTACAATACGGAATACCGGGGTGTTTTTCGCCCCGACCCGCTTCATTCGAATTTTAACTGACATAAAATATATCGTCTTCCAACCGGAGCTGGCGCCCATATTGACCGCTGCCGCCGGCTTCCAAAAAAGGAACGTGGAGCTTAGTCACGAGAGTGTGAATTGGCAAGGGCTGTTTTTATAATTTTCCAAGGCCCGCTCCCGCACCAGCCGCTCATACCCTCCGGTCGCTGGTTTGCTGGGCCCTTTTACCACACATCATATGCCCCAGATAGGATATCAAACGCGGCTTCATCTCCGTGCGGCATACGATGGAATCGACCAGTCCGCGGTCGAGCAGGAATTCGGCGGTCTGGAACCCTGGGGGCAGTTCCGCCTGGGTGGTGTCCTTGATAACCCTCGGTCCGGCAAAACCAATCATAGCTTTGGGTTCGGCCAGGATCAGGTCTCCGACGCTGGCGTAGCTGGCCATGACCCCAGCGGTGGTGGGATGGGTTAAGACACTGATGTAGGGCAGCTTGGCTCGGGCGTGGTAGGCCAGAGCGCCGCAGGTCTTGGCCATCTGCATCAGGCTGAACATTCCCTCGTACATACGGGCACCGCCGCTGGTGGAAATGATGATCAGGGGCAGCTCCTTTTCCGTGGCCTTTTCCACCAGACGGGTCAATTTTTCCCCCACCACCGAACCCATTGACCCGCCCAGAAAGCTGAAATCCATCACCCCCAACGCGGCGCGATATTCCCCGATGTGGCCGATCCCGGTGACGACCGCGTCCTTCAGGCCGGTGGATTTCTTGTAGGATTCTAGTTTTGAGGTGTAGGAGGCCACCCCCTTGAATTTCAGGATGTCCACGCTGACCATGTCGGCGTCCATCTCCTCGAAGGTGCAAGTTTCCACAAGGGAATGGATGCGTTCGCGGGCGCCGATGGGGAAATGATGCTGGCACTTGGCGCAGACTTTCAGGTTGGCGTCCAGTTCCTTGTCAAAAACGAGCGTTTCGCATTTGGGGCACTTGGTCCAGAGCCCCTCGGGGATGTCGCGTTTGCGGGATTTGACCGAGCCGAGCTTGGTTTTTTTGGCGAAAGATGTTTCGCGCGCCGGTGCCGGCGGGGGGGTGACGGCCGGCTCGACTGTTTCGAGGCCGAGCGTTTTCCGGGTGAACGTGGTGGTCGACATGAGCTAGTGAAGTTTCGGGCCTTGGATTTCGAGTTCCGATTTTTCAACCATCACGGTTAACTGGACCTTCAAGCATTTCATCATCGCAGAATAGCGGTGATTAGTATCTAAACTCCGCGGGCAACTGTCCAGACGCAAACTGCGCCGGCCCCCCCGACCTGCAGCACCCGGGCGCAGGCATTGGTGGTGGCTCCGGTGGTGAAGACGTCGTCCACCAGCACTAACCGTTGGCCTTCAACCAGAGGTCCGTTGCGGAGCGCGAAGGCGTCATCCACGTTGGCGGCCCGCTGTTCCCGCGTGAGCAGGGTCTGGGTGCGGGTGGGCCTGCGGCGTTTCAACAGACGGTTGCGGACGGGCAATCCGGTGGCCGCTGCGAGACGCCCGGCCAAGCGCGCGGCCTGGTTGAATTCCCGCTCCCGTTCCCGGCCCGGATGCAGGGGCACCGGCACTATTCCATCCCACGATCCCGCCCGCAGCTCCGGTCCGGCTTCCTGAATGAGCAGTCCGGCCAGAAAGGTTTCAAACCACAGAGCGCGGTGGTATTTGTAGCGGTGAATGGCTTCGAGCACCGGTCCACGAGCCACGGCCGCCGACCGCGCCGAGGTGAAGGCCAGATCCAGTCCGCGGCAATTGGCGCACTCAAACGGGGTGGAGATATCCCCTTCAAAAGGCAGGCCGCAGCGCCCGCAAAAGGGGGGGCGGATGAATTGCACGCGGCTCCGGCACTCTGTGCAAACGTAGCCCTGGGCGGGTGACGCCCGTTGATTGCGGCAGAGTTGGCACACTTCCGGATAGAAAAACGCCAGAAAGGCGTTTGTCCAGAGGTTCAGGATTTTGCCGGCGGCGGACATGAGTTTAATATAATCCTTCCCGGCCGGAATTTGAGGAGAGCCAGCAGCGTCGCGGCCAGCACAGGCAAGGCCAGCCAGCCGTCCACCATTTTGCCGCTGCCCCACCAGACCGGGGAGCTTGCCGCCATCTCCCGCGTCACGGTTCCGTAGGATTTAAGCCAGAAAATCCAACCTGCGTGCAGGCCGATGGAATAATACAAAGTCCCCGTCTGCTCATAAGCCAAAGCCAGAATCATGCCGGCCAAGGTGAGATTGAAAAAGCCCGGGACTAGCGCGTGAAGGTTGCCAAAGCCTCCCAACATCAGTGGCAGCAGCCTTAAACCCGACGACCATGTGACGGGATCCTGCAGCTCGGCCCGTTCCAGGAAATGCACAAGAGCGTAGATCATGCTGCTGAGGGCCAGGGCGAAGGTCCAGTGAAACGCCTTGCGCAAGGAGCCGAAGAGCGCGCCGCGAAAAAGCAATTCCTCCAGCACTGAAACAATTATGGACGTGAGCGCCGCACCGCCGAGTTTGCCCGCCGCCTGGCTTCCGGACAGGGTCGGATTGAACTCCCGGGCTCCGGCAGCCAGAGTCAGTCCCGCCAGCAGGGCGAGGGAAATGAAGCCCAAGGCCAGTCCTTGAAGCAGATTGAACTTCTGGCCATACGGCCGGATTAGCCCGGTGGCGGACATCGAGGTTATCCCCAATTGCTTAAGCAGTGGCCACAGTCCGGCGATGGCCAGGGTGAGCATGGAGCGGTTAACAAAGCGGTGGAATGGGCTGCCCGC
>CAIQOK010000155.1 GCA_903873415.1 uncultured Verrucomicrobiota bacterium
CAATTGAGCTACACCCCCGCTTGGGGAACCAACAACATAGGGAAATTCCTCAGGAACGTCAAGCGACTCTGAAGAAAAAAAATCGAGCCGCAGACGCCAAGGAGGTGGGGGTGGGGAACCCCGCTGAAGAAACGTGCTGCGACCCGAATGAAGACACGTTAATTTGAACGGACGAAAAGTCAAATGCTTTTCCATCTCCGATTTTGACCGTAGCAGGACGCGAATTGCTTTCATCTCTGCGCCGCCCCCCCGATCCCACCACTCGCGAAGGCGGGAAGGCGGACAACTACGTTCCTTACCATATCGGCTGCCGTTCCGAGCGTCGTTCTGAATTGCAAACCACCGGCGCGCCGCCTAAGGTTTCAACTTCAACGGCACGCAATGTCACAGTACAATGTCAAATTCGAGGTCTTCGAGGGCCCGCTGGATTTGCTCCTCTATCTGATCAAGAAGGAGGAGGTGGATATTTACGAGGTGAACCTCACCGTGCTGGCCTCCCAGTTCATCGACTACGTCGACACCATGCGCCTGCTGGATCTGGAAATTGCCGGGGAGTTTCTGGTGATGGCGGCGACGCTCATGTTGATTAAGAGCCGCGAGCTTCTGCCGGTGGAACAACGTCCGGAGCAAATCGAGGAGGAAGACGGCGAGGATCCGCGGTGGGAACTCATCCGTCAGCTCGTTCAATATAAAAAGTTCAAGGATGCGGCTGCGCAACTCCAGCTGCTGGAGGCGGCCCGGGAAAACACCTTCCCCAGACAACCCGGGCGCGTGGAGTTTGAACCTGAGACCGCCCCGCCCCGGATTTCCGCCTCGATTTTCGACCTCCTCAACGCCGTCAATGCCGTCCTGAAGCGCATTGGCCAGCGCGAGGCATCCACCCGCGAAATTTTCGAGGACAAATGGTCGGTGAGTGAAAAGATCGAAGAACTGCTGAATAAACTCGCGCGCGAACCGCGCCTCAAATTCTCGGACCTGTTCCAGCAGGCCACCAGCCGACCGGAAGTGATCTGCACTTTTCTGGCGCTGCTGGAACTCATCCGCCTCAAACAACTCGTGTGCCAGCAAGGCGAGGTCTTTGGCGAGATTGAGATCAAGCCTGCCCCCGCCCCGATCCACGGCGGCGAGCCGCACGACCGGGCTTGGCTGAACGCCCCGGCAGAATCGGCCCCGACCCCCACCTCATGACTATGGAATTAAAATTCATTTTGGAGTCGCTGCTGTTTTCGGCGCAAAAGCCGTTGTCCCTCAAAGACATCCGTGACGCGCTCTCGGGGGCTCCGGAGCATGCCGAGGGCAATGAAACTGTGGCCGCATTCAAGAAAGCAAAAGACGAGGAATTGAACGCAGCGCTGGAGGACTTGTCCCGGGACCATGAGGGCGCTGCGCGCAGCTACAGGCTGACCTGCGTGGCCGGGGCCTGGCAATTCGTCACCCAGCCGGATTATGCGCCCTGGCTCAAGGCCTTGGTGGGAGTGCGCGCCCGGCCGCCCCGGCTTTCCCAACCCGCCTTGGAAACACTGGCGATCATCGCCTACCGCCAACCCCTGACCCGGGCGGAGGTGGAGCAGATTCGCGGCGTGGCGGTGGATGGCACCATGCAGACGCTCACAGAACGGGGGTTGGCAGAGACGGTGGGCCGGGCGGAAACCGTGGGGCGGCCGCAGCTCTACGGAACCACCGCCTTGTTTCTGGAATATTTCGGTTTGCGCAGCCTTGCGGACATGCCCGCGGCTGACGAACTGCGCCGCATCGTTGTGGAGAGACCCACCGCCCCGGTCACCGCCGACCCCGGACTGGCCACCGTCGCTCCGGATGTCCTCCAGGAAATCGTCATCCAACCGGAAGCGAAGCCGGCGGACCATCCACTGGCGCAAGCGGCGGAGTTAGAGGTGAACCCCGGGAAATGATGAAGATTATGCCGCAGACCCGGGCGTGACACGGGAAGATGCGTCGGGGCAGCGGGCCCTGCCCGGCAGGTTATATGTTCTGTTGTGCCAAAAGGAGTTAAAGCCGGAGAGATCCGCGTGATCCATGAAAAAAGTTCGATTTACTTATAATTTTTTGTTCACCATCGCGTTTCTGCTGTCAGCGCCGTACTATTTCTGGCGTCTTCGGCGCCGGGGCCATTGGCAAAAGGGCTTTGCCCAACGCTTCGGAAAATTCGACACCGCTTTCAAGCAGTCCATCACCAACCGCCATGTGGTCTGGCTGCATGCCGTCAGCGTGGGTGAAGTCAACCTCTGCGCCCGGATTGTTCACGCGCTGGAGTTGCGCATGCCCAACCTCAAACTGATCACCTCCACCACCACAACAACCGGGATGGGGGAATTGAAAAAAAACCTGCCAACCCGTGTCGGCAAGTTCTATTATCCCATCGACCGGCGCCCGTACGTCCACCGGGCTTTGGCAGCCCTCCACCCGGAAGCCGTCGTTCTGGTGGAATCCGAGATCTGGCCCAACTTCCTGTGGCGGCTTGGCGACAAGCAAACCCCTGTCTTTCTGATCAACGCCCGGCTCTCCGACCGCTCCTATTCACGCTATCGAAAGCTGGGATGGTTCTTTCGCCCCCTGTTTGCGTCCTTCGCCGGTGTCGGCGCCCAAACCGAAGCCGACGCCGTGCGGCTGCGTGAACTGGGATGCCGGGCGGAAGCCGTGCATGTGATTGGCAGCCTGAAGTTCGACGCGGCCAATCACCCTGGGGGCCCGGGCTTTGACGCGCCAGGATTACTGAGACAACTGGGCGTCCCGGCAGGAGCCAGGATTCTAGTGGCAGGCAGCACGCATGCCGGGGAAGAGGAACTGCTAGCCGGACAATTCACCCGGTTGCGGAAACAATTTCCGGATTTGTTTCTGGTCCTGGTCCCGCGCCACTTTGAGCGCGGCAGGGATGTGGGGGATATTCTACGAACGCACGGCCTGCGTTTCGCCTTTCGCAACGGGATGAGCCGGACCACGACCTATCCGCCCGGCCAGCTGGACTGCCTGCTGGTCAACACCACCGGAGAACTGCGCGCATTTTATGCCTGTGCCACCGTGGTTTTCGTGGGCAAAAGCATCACGGCCCGCGGCGGGCAAAACCCCATCGAGCCGGCAGTTCTGGGCAAGGCCGTGGTGTTTGGTCCGAACATGCAGAATTTCACCGAGGTGGTGCGGACTTTTCTGGACCAAGACGGCGCCGTGCAGGTGAAGGATGCGGCTGGATTGGAGGCTGCCTTGGCCGACCTGTTCGCCCGACCGGAGCGGCGGGAGGAGCTGGCGAACCACGCCCGGAAGGTCGTGGATCAAAACCTCGGGGCCGTTGACCGCACGGTGGAAATGATCACCAAACACCTGCACGGCAGCGAGATATACATACCCGCAGAACGCCACGCCGGATTGCAACGCGGATGATCGCCGTCCCGGACCGCCGAGGCACCAGACCTTCGGATCAACCCTTCGGCGCCCTGCCTTCTGTGGGCTGGTCCATCAGCGGCAGGGGCGGTTACCGGCGCCGCAGGAGCGGCATTTAGTCCATCACAGCCGACTGAAACCTGCCGAAACGCAGGGCCAGAGCCGGCAGCACCAGCAGATTCAGCAGCGTCGAGGTGACCAAGCCTCCGAGAATCACCGTGGCCATCGGGCCTTCAATCTCCCGCCCGGCCTCGCCGGTTCCCAAAGCCAGAGGCAACAGCCCCAAGCCGGCCACCAGCGCGGTCATCAACACCGGCACCAATCGTTCCGTCGCGCCGCGCAGCGCCGCCTCCATCCCCCAAGCCACGCCTTCCTCGCGCACCAGATGCTCATAATGCGAAATCAACATGATGGAATTCCGCATGGTAATCCCAAAGAGCGTCACAAACCCGACCAGCGTGCCGACAGAGAGGGTGGGTTTGCCCTCCCCCAACCAGCCACCCAAGGCGATGGCCAGCACGCCGCCCACCAAGGCAAATGGCACATTGGCCAGCACCAGCAGCAGATTGCGGCCATTGCGAAAGACCACCGCCAAGAGGAGAACAATCCCCACCCCGGCAATGGCCGAATGCAACAGAAGTTCGCGCCGCGCCTTGCGCTGGGATTCCGCCGCCCCGCCGAATTCCAAATAGACACCGACGGGCAAAGGAACCTTCGCCAGCGTCCGCTTCGCGTCGGCAACAAAGGATTCCACATCCCGCCCGCTGGGACTACATGTGATGGTCTGACGCCGCCGCGCCCCTTCATGCAGGATAGAATAACGACCGGTGGTCAGATAGACATCTGCCAGCTCGCGCAGCGGCAGGCGCCGCGTCCGGTCCGCGTTGCTCAAGAGCAGAGCCCCGATCATTTCCGGATCACGCCGGGCTGCTGGCGGCAGGATCACCGTGACTTCAAACACCTTATTGTCCTCATAAGTCTGGGACACACCGGTGCCCTGATAGCAGGTCTCCACGGCCTCTAGCACCTCCAGGGGCCGGAAACCAAACTGCAAAAGACGCTCGTTGCGCAACCGGATTACCAGACGGGGCGCGCCGGGCTGGGCCTTAACGGCCACGTCAGCGGCGCCCGGCACACCGGCCAAAGCTGCGGAAAGCTCTCCGGCCTTTTGATCCAGCATATCGAGATCGTCCCCAAACAGGTTGACCACCACCTGGGCCGTCTCGCCGGAAATGGTCTCCCCGATGCGGTCGCCCAGGAAGGTCAGCACTTCACCCTGGATGCCGGGGAATTTTTTAAGAGTGGCTCGAATCTCCTGCTGAACCTTCTCCTCCTGTTCGCCTTCGACCGGATTGAGTTCGATATGAAACTCACTACGGTGCGGTCCCCAGGTGTCCTCCCCCCGTTCGGCGCGACCGGCCTGCTGTTCAACGGATTTGATGCTCTTGAGTTTCAGCAGTTCGGCGGAGATCCGGGTTCCCAAGCGGAGCATTTCCGGCAGAGAGGTGCCCGGGGCGGTGGCAACTTGGACCACAAAATGGCCCTCGCGGAATTCCGGCATGAACTCACCTCCGAAAAACGGGAGCGTGCAGGCGGCAGCGGCAAAGAGCACCAGCGATAATCCAAGGACTTTACCCGGCGCGCGGGTCAATTTCTCCAACAACCGCCTATGCAACGCTTTCAACCCGCTAAGATATGCCGGCTCGGTGTGCGGTTTGATGCGGGAAAGCACGAGCAAACACAGCGCCGGAGTGACGGTCAGCGCCACGGCCAGCGATGCCAGAATCGCCAGAATAAAGGCCACGCCCAACGGAGTGAAAAACCGGCCTTGTATCCCGCTCATGGTGAGCACCGGCAGAAAAACCAGCGCCACAACAAACGAGGCGTAGACAACGGCACTGCGCACCTCGAGCGACGCCGCCATAACCACTTGGAACAAGGGGCGGGGATTCGGCAACGCCAGATTCTCCCTCAACCGCCGCAGGATGTTCTCCACGTCGATGATGGCGTCGTCCACCACGACACCTATGGCCACAGCCAAACCGCCAAGGGTCATGGTGTTGAGCGTGGACCCGAAACGGTCCAGCACGATCACCGCCGCGAGCAGGGACAAGGGGATGGCGGTGAAGGAAATGAAAGCTGTCCGCAGATCTAGCAGGAAGAGGTAGAGGACAAACCCAACGAGCAGAGCGCCGAGCAATATGGAGGATTTCATATTGCGGATGCCATTCTCGATGAAATTGGCCGGGCGGTGCAAGGACGGGACATAGTCGATGCCGGACTGGCGGAAGAGGGGTCGGAATTCCTCCAACGCCCGCTCCACCCGCAACGTGGTTTCCATGGTGTTGGCACCGTATTGTCCGACGAGTGTCATCAGGATACCCGGCCGACCGTTGATGACCGCGCCGCCAACCGGCGGCTCTGGCGCCTCCACCACGTCGGCCACATCCTTCAATCGCACGCTGCTGCCATTGCGCTCCAGCACCATGATTTCACCGAATTGCCGCGGGGTCAGGGCCTGCCCCTCGGTTTGGAGCACAATGCGCTGGGCGGCGGTTTCGATGAACCCGGCGCCGCGCACTCCCGTGGCGGCACTGGCGGCGGCCAACACCTCCTGCAGAGAGAGATTGCAAGCAAGCAGCCGCTCGGGCCGGACTTGGATCTGAATCTGGCGGATATCCCCGCCAAACACTTTGACCCCCGCCACACCTGGGACCGCAAGCAATCTGGGTTTAACGGTCCAATCGGCAAACGTGCGCAAAGACATGGGGGAAAGTTTGTCGCTGACCAACCCGAACTTGAGCAAGTCCATCGTGGAAGAGGTGAGAGGCGACATGGTGGGCACCTTGACCCCGGCGGGCAACTGGCCCGAGAGCTGGGCCAGATTTTCCGCAAGCAATTGGCGGGCAATGTAAATGTCAGTACCTTCCTTGAATACGGCGTCGACCACCGCAAGGCCCTGAATGGATTCGGACCGGATGGATTCAAGATTGCCGGCGCCGTTCAACACGCTCTCGATGGGTCGCGTGACCAAGGCCTCCACCTGTTCAGGGGCCAGACCGGGAGCCTCCGCTTGAACGGACACCTGCGGTTGAACGAACTCGGGAAAGACGTCCAGCTTGGCATGCGCGCTGACATAAGCGCCATAACAGATCAACAGAGAGGCCAGCGCTAAGACGATGCCCCGAAATTTCAGAGCCAGTTCGACGATTCTTTGTAACATCGCTAGTCCCCCTCCCCGCCATGGAAAGCGCTGCCGCCCATTTCCTGAGACAGCAGGGTTTGAGCCCCCACCGTCACCACCCGGTCCGTTGGCTTCAACTTTGCATGCTCAAACCAACCCGCCTCCACAGGCCAGTCCAGTTGAATCCGCCTCCGCGTGAATTCCGTCGCAGCGGTCTGCACAAAAACCCAGGCCGCACCGTCCCGCCGCAGTATCGAGTCCGAGGACACCACCACCCCCTTGACGGACTCCGCGGCCAGAGACAGATGCCCTAACACAGCCAGGCCGGGTGCAAAACCCGAAGGCTTGGTCTTAAGGAGAAAGAAAAAGCCCGCCCCCTGAGTTTGAGGATCCACACCCGGCGCATTACCGGAAAATTCCGCCCGGGCAAAACGCCCAGCGGCACCGGCCCACTCCAGACGCGCCTCCACAGGTGCGGCGGCCAGAACCTCGCCGGGTGCCAAATCCAAACGTACCAATGCGGCATCGCCATTGACAAGCGACTCTACCAAAGCCTTAAGATCGTCTCGCTGCGCCAATTCCCGGCCCCAAGCGAGGGTGAGTTTTGTACGGGCTGAACCGGCAGCCAGGCGGTCGCGGACGGCTAAGGCCTCCGCGGCCTGCAGGGCGCGAGCTGAGGCGTTGTTTTGCGCCGCAAGTGCCTTCAACCGCTCAAACTCAAGGTTGGAAGCCCCCCGCGCTGCCCGTGCTGTTTCCAATTCCGCCACCCCCTCCGCCAAGGGAGTCGGATCCAGCACCCGTCCGCTGCAGCGGATCTCGGGCAAGTTCGTTTGGACCGGCGGATTATCCACCTGCAACCCTATACGCTTCTGCGTCTCAACGTCCAAGGTGAGCACAGTCTCGCCATCGGCGTTACGAACGGATTTCCAGACCGACTCACTCTTGGCCTGGGCAGCCGGCTCCGATTTGGTTTTGGATTCCGCCGCGGGTTTTGATTGGCCCTTGGAAAGAGCCGGGGAATCGTCATCATTTTTGGAGCACCCTGACAGCATGGCCAAGGCGATCAGACAGGAAATAATTGATTTCACTTTGAATTTATTTTTTTGGTTTGAGCGGGCAAGACACTGGCATCGGAACCGGTCTGGGCAGTGAGCCAGGAAAAAACGCCCTCCAGAGGCCGCTGCACCGAATCTTCCAACGCGCCGGCGGCCTGCTGATATTTCACCTGGCCGTCGAGTTGCATCAGTTCCATCGCTGAAAATTCCAGACGGGCGGCGAGCAAATCCACAGCGGCCGCGGCACCGGCCTTCACCTGTGCGGCCACGGCATCCGTCTGGCGCGACTGTTCGGCGGCCAGATCATCCAGAGTCAGGCGGTTTGCCTGGGCCAGGCGCAGCCCGGCAACCCCCCGCTCAATCTCCGAAAGGGCGCGGGCTTGGACCGCGTCGAAACGGGCGGCGGCGGCCAACCGCCGGGCTGCGGCCTCGGCGATCGGTCCTTGGTTTTGATTGAGCACGGGCAGTTCAAAAGAAATCCCAAGCGTCCACTTGTTGTCGCCGCCATCGAACTGGTAACCCGGGTTGACATGGACATCGGGATATTGCCTGGCGATTTCGAGCTGCAGCGTGGCTTGGCTGGCTGCGTAATCAGCCAGCGCCCCGAGAATATCGCTGCGGGTTTGCAAAGCGACCCGGCGCACGGCGGCAGTGGTCAGATCAACCGCCGGAGCGGACTGATTCAAATCGGCGAAGCCAAGACGAATCCCATCCAGGGCGGCCAAGGGGACTCCAATTTTCCCGGCCAGATGCGACCGGGCTTCATCCATCTGACACTTCGTTGCAGCCAGATCAAGGCGCAGTTTATGTAGGGCAATACGCGGAGCGGCCAGTTCGGACACCGCAATGGCCCCGGCCTTCGACTGTTGCTCCAGAGCGGTGAGGATCTGCTGCTGAATGCTGATTTGTTCCTGCAAGAGTCCGACCCGCCGGCCGCAGGAATCCAAGTCAAGAAGGGCGGCGCGCAGGTCGCCTCGCAGCTTCCAAGCCGCCGTGGCCACGGCGAGACGGGCCGATTCAGACTGGTGCCGGGCGGCGGCAATCCGTTTCGGGCGTTTGCCCGAGGTTTCCAGGGGCAAATCAAAGCTGACTGCCGGCATCCACGGCGAAGGAATCGAATGCGTCGTGTCATAACCAGGCACCAGACTGAGGGTAGGATTGGGGCGTCCACCCGCAGTGCGGATTCCGGCTTGGGCCACGCCCCATTCAGCCCGGGCCACTTCAAGATCGGGTTGGTAATAAAAGGCAGCCAAGGTGAGCAAGTCGAGATTCCAGACCGGATGCGGCCATTCGAGAAGAGAAGCGGGCCGGTTTTCATCCAGAAAAACTTTCAGGGTGGCATTGGTGAGCGAGCGTGCCTCCAGACGGTTGGCAGACTGTTCCGGCACGAGGGAACGGGAATCAAAGTGAACGCATCCGGCCAGCAGCACCAAGCCCGATATTAAACAGAAAGGTTTCATTTGGATGAGGCGGGCGACGACAACGGCAGCCGCACAATAAGGGTGGTAAGAGCGGGATCGGATTCGATTTGAATGGAGCCATTGTGGGCGGATGCAATCCATTGGGCTATGCTCAAACCCAGGCCGCATCCGTCCACCGCTTTACAATGAGACTCCTCGCCCCGATAGAAGCGGTCGAAAACCCGGGGAATCTGCGCGGAAGCAATGCCCGGTCCGGTATTCTTGAGGGTCAGTTCGGCCAGCACCCCGGTTCTTTCGCGCAGGGCCATTTCAACTAGTCCACCGGGTTGGTTGTATTTGATGGCATTATCCAAAAGGTTCAGCAGCAACTGGCGCAGACGGTGGCGGTCCCCGGAGATGTTCAGTCCTTCACACTCCGTGAGTTTCAAGTTGAGACCGGAGGGCCGGGCGAGAATCTGTGCGTCGGCAAAAACATCCCGCACGATTTCATCCAATCGAACAGGCTCAATTTTCAGTTCGACCTGCCCCGCATCAACCCGGGTCAGAAGCGTCAGACCGTCGACAATCTTGGCGAGTCTCTGGATTTCATCCAACTGGCTGCAGAGCTCTTCGCGGCGTTTTGCCGAGAGGCTGTCGCTCAGCAGTTCAATTTCCAATTCGCCGTGTAAAATGGTGAGCGGAGTCTTAAGTTCATGCGAGGCGTGGAGCGTAAACTCACGGATCCTCTGAAACGAACCGTCCAGCCGGGCCGTCATGGCATTGAAGACCTGGGCGAGCCGGTCAATCTCATCCCCGTTGCCGCCGATGGGCAATCGTCCACCGAGATTACCGGCATGGATTTTTTCGACCGCCCCGGTCAGGTCGGTCAAAGGCAAAAAGGCCTGGCGCATAAGCCACCATCCTCCGCCAACGGCCAGCAGAGCCGAAGGCACCCCGCAAAGCAGCAGAATCCGGAGCGTTTCGCGCAAATCCCCTTCGTCCGGCTCGCTGAGCCGCGTGGCAGAGCGGGCTGCCATCGGATACAATTCGGGCGCAAAGGTGCGATACATCAGGCCTCCCATCACAAGCAGCGAGATGAACATGATCGCCGCATACCAGAAAGTGAGCCGGGTTCGGATTTTCATGCGGGTTCCCGGATGACATACCCTACGCCCCGCACGGTATGGAGCAATTTGACGGGGAAATCGGCGTCGATTTTTTCCCGCAGCCGCATCACATAAACGTCCACCAAATTGGTGCCGGGATCAAAATCGTAATCCCAGACTTTTTCGATGATGGCCAGGCGGCTGCAAATCCGTGAGGGTGACCGCATCAGAAACTCGAGCAGCCGAAACTCGCGGGCGGTCAAATCAAAGAGCCGCTCGCCACGCCGGGCTTGCCGGGTGACGGTGTCCAGCGCAAGATCCGCAACACGCAACACCGGCGGTTTGGTTTCACCTCCCCGCCGGACCAATGCCCGGACCCGGGCGACGAGCTCCGCCAGCGCAAAGGGCTTGGGCAGGTAATCGTCCGCCCCCAGATTCAGGCCTTGGACCCGTTCATCCACCTCGCCACGCGCCGAGAGCAGGAGCACCGGGATGGCATTACCCGCTGCGCGCAACTGCCGCAACACGCTCAACCCGTCCCGCCCCGGCAGCATGATGTCCAGCACCAACGCGTCAAAGACCACTGTGGTTGCGGTGGCAAGAGCATCCTCGCCATTGGCGCACAAGTCCACCGCGAAACCCTCGGACTGAAGGGCTTTTCGCACAAAGGAGGCGGTTTTCCGTTCGTCTTCAACCACCAGCACACGCATGGAATCGGGATTAGACACAACTCAGAGGGTCGTGGGCATTGAAACCCGAATGAAGTTTTTCAGCACCGCGCACATCAGCCAAAATGACTTCAGATTATTTCCCCCCATCCAGTCCGTAGACCAGAATCTTAAAACTGCCGGAAACGATACGCGGACGGCGCTCGCCCGGATCCGGCGCTTCAGTCTTGGCAGACGCCAAATAGATGCGATGAGTCCGCGGATCAATCGTCATGGTCCTTGCACCGCGCTCGGTTTTGAGAGTCTGCACCACGGTCAATTTCTCCGGCCCGTCTTCGCGGGCAACAGTCACCGTTCCGTCACTGCAAGAAGCAAACACGAGCCCTGTGCCGGGGTCGAAGGAATTGGCATCCACCCCGTCGCCGATGGGCACGGTGGCCACAACCCGACCGATGCCACTGTCCAGCATCGCCATGAGTTTGTTTCCGCAGCCAAGGAAAAGCCGGTGGTTTTTCTGGTCAAAAGCCATGCCGGAGGGCTCCTCACCCGGGGCGATCGGCCAGTGCTGGAGCACTGCATGGGATTGGGTATCGATCACTGAAACCTCATTCTTGTCCTCAATGTTGACATAGACGCGGCCGGCCCGGGAATCGGCTTGGGCAAACTCCGGTTTGCCAGCCAAAGGAATGGTGGCCACAACCTTGCCGGAGACAGCATCAATTACTGTTGCGGAACTGCCACGTCCGTTGAAAAGATAAGCCTCGCGCCGCAGAGGCTCGTAGAGCATGCCATCGGGGTTCTTGCCTGTGCCGACCTTGGAAAGAGTCTGTAAAGTCTTCAAATCCACAATGGCCACCTTGTCCTCACGCCCGCAACTGACAAAACCCCGCCCAAGCTCCGGGGCGGCTGCCAAGCCGTGGACGCCGGGAGTATTGGTGATTTCACCCACAACCTTGTCGGCACGCAGATCGATCACCACCACACTCGTGGCGTGACTGACATAGAGCCGGGCGGCCGCAGAATCCACGGACAGGTAATCCCAGCCGCCTTGGCCTCCAACGGGAATTTCCTTAATGAGATGATAGGCGGGACCGGCCTGCGCTGAAGCGAAGGCCAGAAAAAAAGCGAGGCTTGAGGAAAACGCCCTTACACGGAATGGGAAATCAAGGCTCATAGGAATTTAATCCGTTGGTTGACCGACACGGCAACCGGTTCACCACAGGCCCATTCAAGCATACACAACACCCGCATTCAAATGACAATGCTGTCATAATGGATCCTCATAAACCGCACCATCAACCATCAGTCCGCGCACAACAGCCCCTAAAAACCCTCGTCGAATTCAAAAAACACCCGCTGAACGGTGATCATGTGGCTCGGACAATTTTACGCGAGATGAATGGGGGCTTGAAGCTGGAAGTGCACACCGGGAGGCCCTGTTTTTGGAGATGAGCCCGGAAAGGCATGCTGAGGCGGCGGGAGAAACATCCCAGAGCAAGTCCAACAATACCCACCGCGGCAGGGTCTGCAGGCCCTGCCGCGGGAAGCATCTTCAAAAAACGGGCGCTCCACCCGTGCCGTAACACTACCGTAACCGTTCCGTAATCATCACAGACACACACCGCTGAAATGTCACGCAAAACGGGAGTTCGTAACTTAGCTGGGACGACCCAATGAACTAGGGTGAAAGGGTCCTTGAACCTGGGGCACCCCATTGGAAAAACAGCAGGCATTGCAACGCCATTTAAAAAAGCACACGTGTCTTGAGATAATGAACCGAGAAAAAAACCACCGGAACCCAGCGGGCAGGCCAAGTCTGACAACCCAACCATCAACGCTTGACGGCTTCACTTTGATTGAGTTGCTGGTGGTCATTGCGATCATAGGAATCCTGGCGAGCCTGCTTCTGCCTGCGCTCTCGAAAGCCAAGGAGCAGGCCAAACGCACGCAGTGCACCGGCAACCTCCACCAGATCGGCCTTGCCGCGAGCGTTTATGCTGATGACTTCAAAGACACCTATTTCTGCAACAGCGACGGAACGGGCAGTCCGTGGCTGCCCAATGGCGGTCAGTGGTTTCTCAATCCCAGATCCACGGTTCAACTGCCTCCCGATAACGGCAACGCCTACTGGGCGCTGGGTTATAAGAGCTACTTCGCCAACAACGCCAAAGTGTTCGCCTGCCCCTCCGCAACCGTGGTGGACGAATGGCACGACAGCGGATTGGATTATCCCCACGACTTCTGGGCCAACTCCACCTACGGAATGTGTCAGTATCTGATCAAACCTTATACCGACACAGGCACTCAGTATGGCAGCGGCGCACGGGGCCCCTTGAAGCGGTCAAGCTACCGCAGCCCCTCCACCACCATCTTCTGCCAGGACTCCGCCGAGCAGCTGAATGAAGGAGCGGACGACACTCTGGGACTGTTTCCCGGGAACACGACCATCCTCAACCAGTGGAGTCCTGAAGGCGGACTGCAGTCACTCTATCCCGGCGTGGATCTGCTAAAGGGCTGGTGGCGGCATGGCAATGGATGCATGACACTTTGGGTGCCCGGCAATGTCAGCCGCATCAAACAGATGCCTAGGAGTGTTGGTATTGATTATCGCTGTTACACGGGGGAAGTCCCGACAACGATGCCCAGCTTTTGAACCCGCCTTCTTCCTTAAGACTAATGAATTCCGCACACCGCATGAAATTTGCTTTTCTGGCTTGCGTGGCCTTGGTATTCGCCAGCGCCTGCTCAAAAAAAACGTCAACCTCCGTGCTGCAGCCGGCAGAAGTGCCGGCGGCCCTTGACCAAGCGTTTGCCAAAGCCGCTGGTGAGGCTCAACAGGCGGCGACTCAGTCTGCAACTGCGGTTCAAAACAACGACCCTGCCACGGCGTTTGAGACGCTTCAAAAACTTTCCAGCAGACCTGATCTTACCCCCGAGCAACGGGCCACAACGGCCCGGGCCATGGCCGCATCATTCAAGCAGCTTCGCTCCGCGGCCGAAGGCGGAAACACCAGAGCGCAAGCTGTTATGCAACACTATCAAGCCACCCGCTGATTTGCTTTCAGGCCCTTCCTGAAAGCCGCCCCGAAAACCACCACGACACCTGAAAAACGCAGGAACCAATGAAAACCGAGCAAAGAAATCCACTTAAACACCTCAGAGCACTGGGCCTTCTTGCCTGCTCTCTTGGCCTGGCGGGAAGCAGCCACGCCCAGACCACAGGCCAATGGGACTTCAACAGCGGCGATCTCACGGCCACCTCCGGAGCAATCCTTGGAGATCTGACCTATGCGGACGGCCCAACCGGACAGACTGCCGCCACCACGACCTTCGCCAACACCTCCGCTCTTGGAATCCCCGCCATCGGCGGCACAAACGCGGCCGTGATGGGCTTCTCCTCAGGCAGCCTCAGTCTGAATCAGGGCTACTTCATGCCCACCCCTGCCAACAATGGCGGAGGCTCTCTGGTCAACAATTACACCCTGATCTGTGACGTGCTTTACACCAACAGTGGCACCTTGCGCCCTATCGTGCAGATGGACGACGGCACTTTGGATCATATCAAGGCCTTGATCCAGATTGATGCTAACAATGTTCTGCAGATCACCAACACCTCCGGCAGCAGCTTGGCATCAGGCGCCTTCGGCACCATATCCCCCAACACTTGGTATCGGCTCGGCTTTGTGGTCGACACCACAAACGGAAAAGCTTCCGTTTATACCAACGGAGTCCAAGTTGGAACATTGAGCATCGGCACCACTTTGGATTCGGCCTACGCTCTGCTTGCCAGCTCCGTGCTCCCTGTTTTCAGCAGCACCATAACCAACAGTCCCGGTTTTGCGAACAGTATCCAACTGCGTGACGAGGTTCTTAGCTCCGGGCAAATGGCGGCGCTGGGAAGCGCCACTGCAGCAGGTGTTCCGCTGAGCCTGCCTCCTGCCTATTCCTTTATCGACTCCCGCAGTCCCGATATCGGATCCACCGGGGCGGCTCCGCTGCCCGCCATTCACATTGCGGTGGATCAAGGCTCCACAACCATCAATCCCGCCAGCGTGAGCCTGTCGGTGGATGGTAGCGCTCTGAACACAACAGTCACCGCAGGAACCACCAACCAGATCAATGTGGACGCGGCGATCACCTCGATTCTCGATCCCCTTTCCACCCACACTCTGCGGCTTGTCTATAGCGATAGCCTGCTGGGAGCCCGGACCAATACCTGGTCCTTCACAGTGGCCAACTACCAGAACATCACCCTGCCCACCCCTCTCTATTTTGAGAACTTTGACGAGCTGACGGAGGGCACGCTGCCCACCGGCTGGGTGGTCACCAATGCCACCCGGTTACAGACCAGCGGCTTCGACCTGAACGCTCCGAAATCCGAGTCCTACATGGATTTTGTGGTCATCTCAAGCAACCGCCTCTCGACTGTTTTCAGTGAAACCGGCTCTTGGAGCAGCCCGGATCTCGGCGCTGCCACGGGCAACCGCCGTCTCGTCATCCCTCCCATCGTGCTCAACGGGGTTCTAATCAACAGCCTCGTTCACGGCAACTTCGCCTACGCCGATTCCGACCAGCGCAGCAACACCGGCGGACAGGTCAACGTGATGTTCACTTGCGACTACAATCTCACTGGGAAAACCAACATCTATCTCGCCTTCAACAGCATTTACGAGCAAAACCAGGATAACATCGGCTCGGTTGAATATTCCATCGATCAGGGCGTGAGCTGGCTTCCCGCCCTTTACATGCTGGATGACGGCACCACGGATGCCGACGGCTCCGATATCGTCACCAATTCCACCGGAATTGATGTGTTTGCCACATTCGGCACGGCGCGCAGCGACCAGTCTTGGAAGACAAACTATGGCAGCTTCATCGGTGCGACGGTGTCATCCAGCCTTATCGCCAGCCTTTCTGGCAGACGCAATGACGATCCCATCTCGAGCAAGCGCATTGAAGTCATTCGCCTTCCCATGGCTGACAATCAGGCTCATGTCCGCGTTCGCTTCGGCCAAGCGGGCACCTCCAGCTGGTATTTTGGGATTGATGATTTCGGCCTTTACTCGATCACAACCCCGGTGATCAAGACCCAACCGGTCTCCCAAAATACGGATGCCGGCACCGCAGTAACCTTTTCTGTGGTGGCCACGGGAAGCCCGCTGACCTACCAATGGCGCTTCAACGGATTTAATATTCCGAACGCCACGAACAGCAGCTACACCCTCGCAAGCGTGTCTCCCACAAACGCCGGATCCTACAAGGTGATGGTGGGGGGAGTGACCCTCAGTTCGCCAGCAGTGCTGACGGTAAACACCACCCCCATAATCACCACCGACCTTGTGGGTGAAATGGTGGATCCCGGTTCCACGCTGATCCTCAATACTTTGGGGACCGGCGGCCGACCTCTGACTTATAAGTGGTATCAGAACGGATCGCAGATCTCCAGCAGCAGCTCGAGTTCACTCACCTTAAACAACATGCAGGCTGCCAACACAGGCAGCTACCAGCTGGTACTCGCCAACAACTACGGTTCAGTGACTGGTCTGGTGGCTCAAGTGCGTCTCTTTAACGGCGCTCTCAGCAGCAACCTCGTCGTGCATCTGAACTTCGACGGAAGCCTGACGGACAGCTCCGGTCGCGGCAATGACGCCACCTATGCCACCTATGGCCTCAGCTCCAGCCCCACCCCGCGCTTCACATCCGGATTCTTGGGACAGGCCTTTGAGTACACCACCGTTGAAGACCACTCGGTCACTGAGTATGCCACGCTGGGCTATCCCTCCGACCTGCAGTTCGGCGAGACGAACGACTTCTCCGTCTCCATGTGGGTGAACTACACAAACCAAACCGATGACCTTCCCTTCATCTCAAACAAGGACTGGGATAGCAGCAGCAATCTGGGTTGGGGTATCTTCACCCAAACCGGCGGCAACTATCGAATCAACGTCACCGGGCTGAACCGCGGGACTGACAAGTTCAGCCAGACTGACACGCCCACGGTGTTAAAGGATGGCAACTGGCACAACATTGTGGTCAGCATCCAGCGTGCGCCTTATGGTCAGAAAGCCTATATCTATGGCTACTTGGATGGCGTCCTGGTTACCAAGCACGCCAACAACGTGGCTCTCACCACCGACACGTATGGGACGGCGTTCTCCAACCATCAGGGGATTACATCCAGCCAAGTGGCGTGGGCAGTCAACATCGGGCAGGACGGCACCGGCGTTTACAGCGATGGCGGCTCCGCCCACGACATCGACGCCAAGATCGACGATCTGGGCATCTGGCGTCGTGCGCTCACCGCAAACGAAGCGGCGGGCATCTATAAAGCGGGTCTTGCGGGTACAGACCTCTCTCTGGCAGTAGCCCCGTCAATACTGGTTTATTCAGTTGTTGGGGGAAATATGCAGTTCACCTGGGCCGGGAAACCCACCCTGAAATTGCAGAAGGCCACCAGCCTCAATCCGGCAAACTGGGCCGATGTGACCAACACGCTGGGTGCCAGCTCCGCCACCATCCCGGTGACCGGAGGTAGCGCCTTCTTCCGCTTGGCGCAATAATCCGCGCTTGACCAGAATCGGGACCGGGGGTCCAATCCCCCCGGTCCCGATTTGTTTAACAAACCCACGCAATGCCTCAATCCTCAAGTCTCTCATTACCGCAGTCCACAGGCCCGACAGCAGGCCCTGCGCACGGCGCCGGCCCCGCTCCAGTGATGGAAGGCGGTTCCAGCAGAGCGCCTTGGGACCTGGCCTGCCTGATGCTCGGTTACGTGGGGATTTATCTGTGCCGTAAGAATTTCGCGGTGGCCGTGCCGATGCTTCAGAAATCCTTTGGCGCAAGCCGGGCCCAGATCGGATTAATCGAAACCTACGCGACGATCGCCTATGCCACGGGAAAGCTGTTTTGGGGGCCAACCATTGACCGGCTGGGCGGAAGGCCCTGCTTTCTTGCCGCGCTACTGGGTGTGGCGGTATTTAGCAGCGGCAGCATCATCGCCACCACCCTTCCGATGCTTGGTTTTTGCTATACGGCCAACCGGTTTTTCGGGGCAGGAGGCTGGGGCGGCATGGTTAAACAAGTGCCGGATTGGTTTGCGCCCAAACGGCTGCCTCTTGCGATGGCCTGTCTCTCGCTGAGTTTTGTTTTTGGCGGTGTCTGCGCCCTGCTGTTGGCCGGCCAAATTGCCAGCCTCTCCGGGGAAAACTGGCATGCCGTCATGGGATATCCCGCCTTGATGCTGGGCGTGATCATCTTGATCTGCGCGTGGCGCCTGCCGAAACCCCAAAAGAAAACCGCCGAAACAGGCGCCGCCAAGACCGGCTGGAAACTTAACACATTTATCGAGCTGGCAAAAATCCCCCAGTTTTGGTTTGTCTGCCTCCTTTCCTTTTTCCTGACCATCAACCGGGAGACGTTTAATGTATGGACCGTGGACTTCCTTCGAACCGAGGGCGGCCGGCATCTCTCCAGCCGTGTGGCGGCACTGATGTCAACACCCTTTGATGCGGCAGGCGCGGCAGGCATTCTGCTTCTGGGCTGGGTGCTGGGTCGGCTCAGTCCGACCGGGCGCAACCGCCTCCTTTTCTGCATGCTCACAACGCTGGCGTTACTCATCTACATGCTACCCACCCTGAGCGGTGGACCGCTGCCCGTTCTTATGGTCGCCATTGGCTTGGTGGGGTTTTTATCCTACGGCCCCTATAGCTTGTTGGCTGGAATCCTGTCGGTGGAAATCTGCGGCAAGAAGTCGGTGGCGACGGTGGCTGGGTTGGTCGACGCCTCGGGCTACCTCGCAGGAATTGTGGCCGGTTACTTCTTCGGACGCATTTTGGATCACGGCGGATATCGGTTGGGATTCCACCTACTCGGGTTCACCACCTTCATTGCCGCATTGATCTGCCTGGGACTCTACCGTAAAAAACCTTCCGTTTAAAACTGATTCCATCTCTGTAATGAAACAGCACAGCCTGCTCGCTCTGGCCTTGACCGGCATAATCTTCTATTCGGCTCCTTCGTCTCCTGCTGGAGCCGAGGGGATACCCCTGAACGAACCCGTAGGCCGCAAGGCTGATGGGTCAGTGGTTCTGCCCGTAAACCAACTGATCACTCCCACCGGCACCCAAGTGGAACTACCGGGGCTTCGGCCTCAGGTTCTTGCCCTGAGCCCCGATGGCAAACTTCTAGTCACCTCCGGAAAAACGCGTGAGATTGTAGCCATTGATCCCGACACCCAAGCGATCGTGCAAACTCTTGCCCTGCCCCCAGAAGGGCCGGCTGCCGCAAATTCCACTCCTAATTCCAGCCATTTCTTAAAACCCAGTAAGGAGGAACAGGTAAGCTATACGGGGCTGGTTTTCTCTCCGGACGGTTCCCGCCTTTTTCTCTCCAACGTCAAAGGCAGCATCAAGGTCTTTGCGGTTGGCCCCGATCACCACCTCAGCGGCCTTGGATCCATCCCGCTGCCCGAGGCCCAAGCCCCCCAGCGCAAAGAGGAGATCCCCGCCGGACTAGCCGTCTCTGCGGATGGGCAACGGCTCTATGTGGCAGGCAACCTGTCCAATCGCCTGCTGGAACTCGAACTGCCCAGCGGCCGGCTTTTGCGCAGCTTCGCTGTGGGAATGCTCCCCTATGGAGTGGTTCTTGCCGGACACAAGGCCTACGTCAGCAATTGGGCTGGGCGTCGCCCGGAAGCCGACAGCCCGGTGGGACCGGCCGGCCGGGGCACTTTTGTCAGGGTGGATCCTCTGAGTCATGTCGCCAGCGATGGGAGCGTGTCCGTGGTGGACTTGGAGCAGGGCAAAACCCTTTTGGAAATCCCAACAGGTTTGCATGCGAGCGGATTACTGCTGACTCCCGACCAGCGCCACGTCTGCGTGGCAAACGCCAACAGCGATACGATCAGCGTGATCGACACCCGCAGGGACAAGGTTGTGGAGGTGATCCCAACGCGCTGGCAGGCGCAAGATCCTTTCGGAGCGGCGCCCAACGCCTTGGCGATGGATCGTGCCGGAAAAACCCTCTTCGTCTGTAACGGCACGCAAAACGCCGTCGCTGTCATTTCCTTTCGCCCTGGAAAATCGAAGCTTCAAGGACTTATCCCGGTCGGCTGGTATCCGGGAGCGGTGGTGTATAACGACGAGAGGAGTGAAATCTACGTGGCAAATATTAAGGGCACCTTGCCGGCTCCAGGTGCGAACACAGCAACTGAAGGATTCAATTCCCACCAACATAGAGGCTCGCTTTCGCTGGTGCACCGTCCCAACTCGCAGGAACTCAAGGAGCAAACGGCCCAGGTCCTGCTGAATTATCGCCAGGCCCTGCTGAGCACGGTCTTCCAGCCCGCCCGCAGTAATGCAGTCCCCTGCCCTGTGCCCGAGAGAATCGGGGAACCCTCGGTCTTCAAACACGTCATCTACATCGTCAAGGAAAACCGGACTTACGACCAAGTGTTTGGAGACATCACAGAAGGAAACGGCGACCCTCATCTGTGCGTATTCGGGCAGAAAGAGACCCCCAACCAGCACAAGTTGGTGAAGGAATTCGTGCTGCTGGACAACACCTATTGCAGCGGCATCCTCAGCGCCGACGGGCACCAGTGGGCCGACTCGGCTTTCGCCACGGATTATATGGAAAAATCGTTCGCTGATTTCCCGAGGAGCTATCCCGACATGCAGGAGGAGGGCGATCTGGATGCAGTGGCCTATTCCCCTTCAGGCTTCATCTGGGACAATGCCTTGGCGCATAAAAAGACCTTCCGTGATTACGGCGAAGGCACCGTCGCGGTGGTCCGATGGAAGAATCCAGCCCAGAAAAAGACGCCCTCCTTTCTGGATAACTACCATGACTATCTAAACCACTCCGGCCTGATAACCTACAGCAATTACGGCACGGTGGAATCTTTGAGCCCTCATATGATGACTAACACGGTCGGCTGGGATCTGAATGTCCCCGACATTTTCCGCGCCGCGCGGTTTATCGGCGAACTCCGGCAATTTGAACTTACCGGGAAGATGCCCGAGCTAATCACCATCTGCCTGCCCAACGACCACACCTCAGGGACCAATCCGAGCGCCCCCACCCCGGCCGCCCAAGTTGCGGACAACGATCTGGCATTCGGCCGGATTGTGGAAGCTGTCAGCCATAGCCGGTTTTGGAAGGATACCTGCATCTTTGCCATTGAGGACGATCCGCAATCGGGCTGGGATCATGTGAGCGGTTACCGCACCACGGGCTATGTGATCAGTCCCTACACCAAGCGGCACACGGTGGTCAGCGTGAACTATACCCAGCCATCCCTGCTGCGCACGATGGAATTGATGCTTGGACTGCCGCCGATGAATCAAATGGATGCCACCGCGACCCCGATGAGCGCGTGCTTCAATGACAAACCCGACTTCAGTCCCTTTGAAAGCGTCACCAACAATATCCCGCTTGACCAAATGAACCCCGGCGCGGCCGAAATCCAAAACCGTCACCAACGACATGACGCTGTGGTTTCCTCAAAGCTGCCGCTCGCCAAACCCGATCAGTGCCCGGACAGCGTTCTCAATGAAATCATCTGGCATGCGCAAAAGGGCTTTGAAACCCCCTACCCGCTCTGGGCGATCAGCCTTAAGGATGAGGATTGAATCGTTCCGCCGCTTATCAAAAAACAGACTTTTAGACCATGAAAAAGATTCTTTTCCCACTGACCATTCTGGGACTTGGCTTTTTTGCCTACTGCAAGCTAAAGCCCGGACAAGCCCCTTCGGCAACGGAACCCCGGCCCGCTGCAGCCGCCGTGAACCTGTCGGAATTGAAGAGTAAGGCAGACGCCGGGGATGCAGCGGCACAGACCGCCTTTGGGAAAATACTATTGGATGGCACCCAAACCAAAGCCGACCAAAAGGAGGCGTTGAGGTATTACAGAATGGCTGCAGAACAGAATTTTGCGGATGCCTTGTCTGCCTTGGGTGAGCTGACCCAGGCCGGTCGTGGAATGCCTGCCAACCCTGCAGAGGCGGCGCGGCTCTATCGGTTGGCCGCTGACAAGGGCAGCGTTGCTGGTCAATATAATCTGGCCTACCTCTACGAGCAGGGATCAGGTGTGCCTCAGAGTGAAAAAGACGCCGCCAAATACTACCAACTGGCTGCCGAGGGGGGAGACAGCCTGGCGCAGTTCGATATAGGTCAACGCTACAAACTGGGTGTGGGTGTGAAAACCGATCTGGTGCAGGCTTTCAAGTGGCTTGCGCTTGCCGCCGCACAGGGGCAGGTCGATTCCGCAAAGTTATTAGCTCAATTAAAAAATGACTTGTCGCGAGATCAAAAAGCCGAGGCACAGCGACAAGTCAAAGAATTCAAGCCGCACGTTAGCCAAACCCACCCCTGAGCCATCACAGGACATTCAAGCCCTGACAGATTTTTTGAACCCCTCCCGCGGGGATCTACATGAGTATTCCGGATCAATACCGCGAGCGCTTGGCAAGTAGGGGGGGAGTTTGCCCCCGCTGCAGGCGGAAGTCGATCTGATCAATGACCTCGTCCAAACCGGCAAGATTTGGAATCACAAAATGCGCCCCGGCCTTCGAAAAGCTCTGGGCCGTGCGCTTCGACAATTCGCTCTGTGCCTTGAGGGACATCGACTCCCACTGGGAAATACTCTTCCCATTCAGACTGCTACTCTCCACCACGGCCACCGACCACACCCCAGCATTGGCCGCCTCCTCAATGTCAGCCAGTGTGTCTCCCACCTTGACAACCTGACTGGGCGGATAAACCCCAAGGGATTCCATGTTTTTGAAAATCATCCACGGAGCGGGTCTACCCGTGGGGACTTGATCCGACGAAACCCAGCAGTCGGGAGAATATCCACGCTGCCGGGCGGCAGGAATCAAGCGCTCCATATGAAGCGCTGTATAACCGGTGGTGGAGCCGATCTTCAGCCCGGCACTACGGATCCCACCAACCGCATCCCCCGCATGAGGGGTAAGATCGGCAAACTCGGCCACTCTCTCCAACAGCGCACGCTCCGCCACCTTGTAAAGCTCATCCACATCCTGATCGTTGGGTAAGCGATGATAAGTCAGCTCCCATTGCACGGCGACTGCGGGAAGCATTAGCACCGACTGGAGATGCTCCCACTTTCGAATTCCCATGAACCGGTGAATATCCTCCGGCTCCACAACGATGCTCCGACTCTGGAATGCGATCTGAAAGGCTTGGACCGGGCAGAGTGACCCGAAATCAACCACCGTTCCAGCCCAGTCGAAAATGACAGCTTGAAGATTCATGGAAAATATTTTTGTGAAGACCAGTCTGCTGCTCACTGCTACTCACCGAACGAGAGGCAATCCGACCTGCATTTCCTCAAGCACTTCAGCAATAGCCCGGACAAGAGCCCTTATGTCGGATTCGAACAGGCGGCCGATATTTCCGATTCGAAAGGTGTTGCACTGGCTGATTTTCCCCGGATACAAAATAAAACCTAGGTCCGCCACGCGACGGTAGAACTCCATAAACTCGAATTTCGGGTCCTCGGGTTGATGGAAACTGGTAATGATATGACTCCGCAACGAGGTCTCGAGATAGGGTCGAAATCCAAGATCCTCCATACCGGCGATAATCAGGCTGTGACTGCGTCGATACCTTTCGGCACGGGCCGACACACCTCCCTCGGCCTCGAGTTCCCTCAGGGCTTGGTCGAATGCGAGAATGGAATGAGTGGGGGGCGTGTAGCGGAACTGGCCGTTGTTTTCAAACCCCTTGAGCTGGCCCAACAAATCAAGGCTCAGGCTTCGAGCCCATCCCTCGCTGGCAAGGAGCAGTTGGCGTCTGGCATAAACGAGAGAAAAGCCCGGAACCCCCTCGATACACTTGTTTGAGGACGCAATTAGAAAATCAATCCCGCAACTTTCAAAATCGATGGGCATTCCGCCAAAACTGCTCATGGCATCCACCACGAACACCTTGCCCCGCCTTTTGGCAACCTCACCAAGAGACTCTATGGGATTCAAGATCCCCGTGGTGGTTTCGCAGTGCACGCAGGCGACATGGGTGACTGAGGCATCGGAATCGAGCAAGTCCGCAAGTTGGGCCGGGGCGTTGGGCTGATTCTCAGGGCTGCGAATCACCGAATGGGAAATACGGGCATGATGCAGAATCTGAGCCATGCGCTCGCCGTAGGCTCCATTGGACAGGATCACGACCTTGCCGGTGGGCGGAACGCAGGTTTGGAAGACCGCCTCCACACCAAAAGTCCCGCTCCCTTGCAGCGGAACAACCTCCCATCCCGAATCACGCGAAACCCCTGCCAACTTCAACAAACGATCCCGCACATCGGCAACCAGCCTGTTGAAATCAAAGTGCCACGAGCCTGCATCGCGGAGCATGGCGGTCTTGACACTTAAACTGGTGGTGAGTGGCCCCGGGGTGAAAAGCAACGGATGCCTTGCCACTGGCAGCTGGAATGATTCATTCATTGTGATTAAAATAGCCTTCGGGCCAGTGTCGAAAACGAACGCCCGGTTTCCAAAATAAACTCTCTCGCAACAAAGACCTAGCCTGTGTTAACCCTTCCATCCTAACCCATTAGATCCACGCGGACTGTTACATTCCTGTAACACTCCCGACAGAATGTCCCATTTCATGGAATCAGCTCACAAAGCAATGCAGGCTCCAGGCCGAGTGGAACCCCCCAAAACCACACGCCCTGAATCTAAAACAACAGAGGGCCCCGGATTAATGCCGAGACCTTTTATGCAAAAACAACGCCCTTGGTCTGGCTTCGCAGACGCGGGTCCGAGGATTTAACCAGAACCGCGCGCCCCTGCAGGAATTCATCGCAGCGCTCCAGAGTTTCCCGCTCTAGACGTTCCATCGCTTCTTGTGTGTAAAACGTGAGATGGGGCATGAGGAGTACGTTCGGCATTTCAAACAAACCCCTGAGTGGATGGCCAAGGGGCGAAAGAGGTTCCTGACTGAAAACATCCAACCCGGCTCCGGCAATGCGCCCCGCAAGGAGCGCGTCAAGCAAAGCAGACTCATCCACCAAGGCGCCACGCGAGACATTGATCAGCACCGCTGAAGCCTTCATCAAAGCCAACCCGGCCCGGTCGATGAGATGCTGGGTTTCCGGCTTGAGCACGGCGTGCAAAGAAACAAAATCGGCCACCGGAAGCAATTCGGCCAATCGATCGCACTTTTCCACCCCATACCGCCGCATCGTCTCCAAATCCACAAAGGGATCGAACCCGATTACCTTCATCCGAAAACCGGCACCTGCCATCCTTGCAAAACTCCGACCGATCCGGCCCACGCCCACCAATCCGAGCGTCTTACCGGCCAGATCGCTCCCCAACCACTTCTGCGCGGGCCAGGCCCAGTGCTCCTTTTGCATCTGCAGGTGCATCGGCCCAAGTTTCCGGGCCAAGCCTATCATCAAGGCGAATGCGCCCTCGGCGACAGTCTCCTCGGCGTATTCCGGAATGTTGACAACAGGAATGCCCTGCCGTCCGGCGGCCTCAAAGTTGATCGCATCAATCCCGACCCCGTATTTCACGATGCCACGAAGCCGGGGAGCGGATGCAATCACCCTGGCGGTGATGGGGGTATAGCAAGTCAGCAACAAATCCACATCGCTCACTCGCGCCGCCAACTCGTCTTCAGAGACTCCCTCTGGCAGCACTACCAACTCCACCCCGCGGGATCGCAGACCGAGGTCAACTCGAGGAAGCTCCAGTTCCATGTCCGTTCGGATCGCTTTGAGTCTTTTCATTTAGGAAGTGTGACCAAAGATAGAGACCGCAGCCATTGGAAAATTTCAGGCGGCCATGAAAATAGAACAGCTTTTTGTGCCGGACATCCGCCACCTTCTACCAACGGTGCCACAAACCGTTCCCGTCCATCCTTCGAGCGGCCGAGCGAGTTGCCGGGGCCGAAATTCTAGGAGCCAGACGAACTAGAGAGCGGGCTTGCACGCAAAAGCCTCGTTTCGGACACGGAATTCAGAAAAAAATTGTTTAAATATTGTCACAAACGCAATCAACCTGTCTGCTAAAATAGGCGCATGAGCACACCAAAGAACAAATCCCAGATAGCAGCCGAAATCCTCGCCGCCTTCGAAGCCCGTGGCGGGCAGCATTATGGGGAGCAGGTCACGGAACTTCAGCACGCGCTGCAATGCGCCACCTTCGCACGCCAAGCCGGGGAACAGCCGCAGATGATTGTCGCATGCCTCCTCCACGACTATGGCCACCTGATCCACAACCTGGGCGAACACATCGCCGACGAAGGAATCGATGCGCGGCATGAAGCCGTCGGAGCCAACTGGCTAAGTCGCCATTTCGGACCCGAAATCGTTGAACCCGCCCGACTTCATGTGGACGCCAAACGCTATTTGTGCTGGAAGGAGCCCGATTATCTGACCACCCTTTCCGAGGCTTCACTTACAAGCCTGCATCTGCAGGGAGGGCCTATGAACGACACCGAAGGGCTTCAGTTTGAATCGAACCCCTATTATGCCTCCGCCGTCCAACTCCGCCGTTACGATGACATGGGCAAGGTGACCGATATGCCAACACCTGGCATCGAGGAATTTCGCGAGATGCTGGAGTCATTTATCCGACCCCAATCTTGAAATGTTGCGGAGACTCCGCAGCCGCATTCAGCTCCCCTGACAGCATGTTGAAAAACCTCGGTTATGTGATGTGATTCCGCGCTCAAATCCCTTTTCTCAACGCACTGCCATGGCGCTTTAATCCAAACCCCGTAGGCCGGGCCGGTGCAGATCGACTGACTCCTCCTCCTCCGGGATCTCTGGACAGAAACCGGCGCGGCAGACTATGATTTGCCTAGGAAAACCGGTCAATGCGTCGCTGCCTGAACTGTTGCCGGAAAAATCGGTACACGAATCAAGTCCATCAGCCGGGATTGCTCGGCGAACTTATGAAAACCGCTTCACTAATCAGAACCCTTTTCCTCCTGATGCTCAGCCTGAGCAGGATCGGGTTCCGCGCCCAAGCCGAAGCAGACTTAAGTTTCACCGCCGAACCCGTTGGCCGTCCAGCCACCAACCGTTTCATCACCCCAGTCAACCAAATCCTGACACCGGCGGGAACCCTCACGGAACTGCCCGGCATCCGCCCGCAAGCTCTGGCTCTTAGTCCCGATGGCCAAACCCTAGCAACCTCCGGCTTGACCCATGAATTGATCGTCATCGATCCGGGCACGGGCAGTATCCGCCAGCGGGTCCCCTTCCCTTCCGGCCAACTGCTGCCGGCCGCTCCGGTGTCCCCGGAACTGTTGAATCCCGACGCCAAGGCCCAAATCAGCTTTACTGGATTGGCTTTTTCGCCGGATGGTTCGCGGATCTATCTGTCCAACGTCAACGGCGATCTCAAGGTGTTTTCGGTCGGCCTCAAACGCAGCATCTCCCCCCTGTTTTCCATCCCGCTACCCTCCGTGCCAGCCCGGGGTCGCACCAACGATATCCCCGCAGGAATCGCCGTGTCGCGCAACGGAAAAAGACTTTATGTCGCGCTGAACCTTTCCAATCGCCTCGCTGAGTTGGACGCTGCAAACGGCCGCGTCCTAAGGATCTGGGAGGTCGGGGTGGCCCCGTTCGACGTGGCTCTGACCGGGCACAAAGCCTATGTTAGCAACTGGGGCGGACGCCGCCCGGCAGCGGACAGCATGACGGGCCCGGCCGGACGCGGCACCTTGGTCAGAGCCGATGCCCGCTCGGTCGCCAGCGAGGGTTCCGTTTCCGTAATCGACCTGGATCCAGCGGCCAGATCCACGCAACCCAAAACCGAGCTCATCACCGGCCTTCACGCCTCTGCTCTGGCTCTTTCACCCAACCGCCGCTGGCTCGCTGTGGCCAACGCCGGAAGCGACACCGTGAGCATCCTAGACACCCGCACGGACCGGGTTGTGGAAACCCTTTGCGCGCGGCAGAACCGGGGCGACCTATTTGGCGCGCAACCTGACGCGCTAGCCTTTGACCGCCGGGGCAACAGCCTTTTCGTCTGCAACGGAACACAAAATGCCATCGCGGTGATAGACTTCAAACCGGGCGCATCGAGGTTGCTGGGCCTTATTCCCGTGGGCTGGTTTCCGGGAGCGATCGCCTTCGACGCCAAGCACAAGCAGCTTTGTGTGGCCAACCTAAAAGGTCTGTCCATAGGTAAACCACAAAAGACCGGCGACCATCTTGAATTCAACTCCAAGGAATACAGAGGGACGATTTCCATGGTGCCTTTGCCCTCCGCAGCTCAGTTAAACAAATTCACTCAAACCGCACTGGCCAATTTACGTTACCCTTTGCTGGCGCAAGCCGGACTACCCGCCCGCTCCGCTCAGCCCGCCCGGCCCGTGCCGGAGCGCGTGGGCGAACCCAGCGTCTTCAGGCATGTCATCTACATCATCAAGGAAAATCGGACCTATGATCAGGTCCTGGGCGATGTGCAGGAAGGCAACGGAGACGCGGACCTGTGCAGTTTCGGAGAGCGCGTCACCCCCAACCAGCACAAGCTGGTCCGGCAGTTCGCCCTCCTAGACAACACCTACTGCTCGGGCATTCTCAGCGCCGATGGACACAACTGGAGCGACAGCGCCATCGCCACTGATTATATCGAGCGCTCCTTTGCCGGTTGGCCCCGCAGCTACCCGTGCGGCGGCGGCGAAAACGACAAGGACGCCCTGGCGTATTCACCGGCCGGTTTCATCTGGAACAATGCCCTCTCCCACGGCAAAACCTTTCGCGACTTCGGCGAATTCTGCTCCAGCTTCAGATCCTGGAAGGATGGAAACACCAATCGCCCCTCGTTCGCCAAATGCTTTCAGGATTATTCAAAACACACCCACGCCATCACCTACCGATGCGAGCCGGATATCGAATCCTTGCGCCCCTACATCGTAACCAACTACCCATCCTGGGATTTGAACGTGCCGGATCAGGTCCGGGCGGAACGGTTTATCCAAAGTCTGAAGGAGGACGAAGCAACCGGAACCCTGCCGGATTTCACCATGATCTGGCTGCCAAATGATCACACCAGCGCCACCAAAGCAGACATGCCCACCCCAGCCGCCCAAGTCGCCGATAACGACCTCGCCTTCGGCAAAATCATCGATGCTCTGAGCCACAGTCGGTTCTGGCGCGACACCTGCCTCTTTGCCATCGAGGATGATCCCCAAGCCGGTTGGGATCATGTCAGCGGCTACCGCACGACCGCCTATGTCATAAGCCCCTATACCCGCCGAGGGGCGGTCATCCCCACCCAATACAACCAGACCAGCCTGCTGCGGACGATGGAATTGATACTGGGCCTGCCGCCAATGAACCAGATGGACGCCACCGGCACACCGATGTTCGATTGCTTCACCAACACCCCGGACTTCACTCCCTTCGAGTCGGTGGCCAACAACATTCCGCTCAATGAAACAAATCCTGCCGTGATCAGCCTCACCGACCGGCGCCAGCGCCGTGACGCCCTAATTTCAGCGAGGCTCCCGCTTGACAAACCAGACCAATGCCCGGAGGGCATCCTCAATGAAATTCTTTGGCACTCCCGGCATGGATTCGCCAACCCCTACCCCCAGTGGGCCGTGACAGTGAAGGATGACGATTGATTGCTAAGAGCCTGTCTGAAAAGTCATGATCGTCCAGCAATCAAGCGAGTCTGCGGAGTTGGATTCGTATCATTGCAATATATACCAAAGCCTCTGCGCTGGAGTCCGTGGTCTCGTAATCGCGCACCAGTCGCCGCTGGCAC
>CAIQOK010000156.1 GCA_903873415.1 uncultured Verrucomicrobiota bacterium
GATTGCTCCAAGGTTCTGTAAAAGCCCGTTGCCGCCTAGCGTCTGAAACAGGGGGCGGACTACGGTCTGGTAATCCGTCGCCGTGTCGATGGCACCCTGAATGTTTCCAGCCGCAATCTGCGGGGCGGTCTGGTGGTAGAGCGCGCGGGCCGCGTTGAATGTGTTCTGCAAGGCGTTCGCGAAGAAGATCCGGTTGTCCAAGGTGATCGGCCGCACGTTGTCGTCGTTCAGGAAGTAGTTCGCCCCCTCGCCGATAAACCCGGACGTCCCTATTCGGCTGGCGTTATCGAGAGCGGTCAGTATCCCGGATTTCACGTCGTGGATGTTGCCGAGATCCGACACGTTCACCTTCCGGCCGAGAACGTCCTCATCGAATTTATTGCGGAACCAGAAAGATTGCCGTCACGGCGATGGCGATGGCCAGGATGAAAGTCCGGGTTGCGCGCTGGTTGCCAATGGAAAGCTGTATGGGGAGAACGGTTTCAGGACGGTGTTATGCAAATTACTACGCTAGAATAACACAGAAAGCTGAGAGGCGGTGGGGCGGACGGTTTTAACCGCAGTTTGGCATGATGGGCGTCAGTTCGCCGCGGCCTTCAGTTCGGAGAACCGCTTACGCATCTCAGCCAGTTTTTTACTCTCAGCTGGGTCGGCGGCAAGATCGCTCTCTTCATTCGGGTCCGACCGGAGGTCGAAGAGCTGTTCGCGCTTGAAATCCGGCCAGTAGAAATATTTCCAGTCCTTGCGCACGAGCGATTGCGAGGACGGGATGAAGTTGGTGTTTTGGATCGTGGCATGTTCTTCAAAGAATTCAGTCCGCCACGCAGGTGGATGGTTGTTCAGGTAGAGCGGCGCAAAATCCCTTCCCTGCATCCTTTGAGGTGGGGTGATCCCGGCTGCAGCAAGGAGGGTGGGGGCAATATCCACGTTGAGCACGAAGTCGTCATTGGTGCGGCTGGATTTGGCCTGAGTCATGCGGGGATCGCGGACGATGAGGGGGACGCGAATGCATTCCTGGTTAGGATACCATTTGTCGGCAAGGCCGTGTTCGCCGTGGAAATATCCGTTGTCGCCTGTGAAGACGACGAGTGTTCGATCGAGTTCACCCTGGGTTTTCAATTCTTTCAAGACTCTGCCACAGGTCGAATCCACCTCGGTGACCAGTCTGTAGTAATTCTTCATCATGGACTGGTATTTTTCCGGCTGATCAAACCGCCAATGCCAGCGCACGCGGCCTTCGTTTCTCTCGTTGCCGATGAAGTCCGGGAGGCGGTGGAAGGAATCGTCGGTTGCATTGGCGGGGACGGGGACGGCAACGTCCTGATACAGGCTCATGCTTTCAGGCTGGGGTAGGTATTGGAGCGGGTTGTCATCCTCCGCATGCGGTGCAAAGAAGGCGACCGTCAGGCAAAAGGGCTTGTTTTTCGGGCGGGTTCTGAGGAATTCAAGTGCGTCATCTTCATTCTTACGGGTCACGTGAACCTTTGTGCCGTCAGCCTGCTTCAGCCAGTGGGTTCCGTGATAGGCGCGGCCAAAATCAAAATTCCCGGCCGGAAATTTTCCGTTGTGCCATTTCCCCACGTGGCCCACGTGATAGCCGTTTCTGCGCAGCAGTCCGGGATAGGTTTCAGCCCACGGGGTGTTGAACATGCCAAAACTCCTCGCTCCATGGCGCGACATCCATTGGCCCGTGAAAATCGAAGCGCGGCTGGAACCGCATATCGGTGTGGTGACACAAGCGCGGCTAAAGCGGAATCCTTCCAGAGCCAATCTATCCAGATTAGGCGTTTGAACTGTTTTATCGCCCGCACACCCGAGGGTGTCATAGCGCAGATCATCCGCGAGCAGCAGGAGAATGTTCATCGGCTTGTCCGGGCCGGCTGCGGCGCCTGCTTCAAGCCGGAACACCAATGTCAACAGGCAGGAGAAACCGATCAGGCATTTCATCATATTGCTTTCATTAACGGAACCTCCTCCGGATTGGTCCGGGTGGGGCTGGGTAATGCGTTTTGTTCAGGAATGTTTTGGAACACTCTCCCTCGATGCGAAACGTTCCATTTCTGTTCAGTGGGATGGCTTGGCGGGAGCCGGCAGCCATTTGGGGTTTGATTTCGGCATACACGGTCGCGGCTTGGGCTCGGGAATGGAGCTGTAGCTTCTTGTATAACCCGCGCAAATAAGTGTCCACGGTGTGCTGGCTGAGTTTCAGCGCCCCACAGATTTGCTTCGGAAGAAAGCCGCAAGCCACTAGCGCGAGCACCACCTGCTCGGGCGTGGAAATTTTCTGCAGTTCCGCTTCCGACGCGGCAGCAGAAGGTTTTTGAAACCATTGCACCACCTTGCGTGCGATTCCGCTGCTCATCGGGGAGCCACACCGCCCCCTTCCGCTCCTCCGCCACAATCACGACTCGTTGCCTGGGCAGGCCATCCTCAGGCGTGAAAGTCGCCAATCCATCCGCCTTGAAGCAAAGCACCGGGCCCCGTTCCATCCCCAGCCAGAGCTGGTCCCGATGATCCCGAAACATGGCGCGCACCGCCCGGCTCGGCAGGGGCGGCAGATTGGATCTCGGCAGGCTTGCAAACCCGGACCCGTTGAAGCACACCAGACCGCCTTTGGTGGCAACCCAGAGGTATCCATCCGATGTCTGTGCCACACTGGTGATGCTGATATCCGGCAATCCCTCTCTCGTCTGGTATGTTCGATAAGACCAGGGAGAGAACGGAGCGGTGGCAAACACACTGGAACACCCGCCTGCGGCAATCAGAGCCGCAGCCGCTACAAAAAAGCAGCCGCTGTGAAATATCGAACGGGGCACATTGAAAGTTTTAGTTGCCGGTCTTGAAAATGCAAGTTGAACCCATGCGCCAAATGGCGGGTTTCCGCCAGCGCATTTCTGCTCAGTTTGATGCGCAGCCTGCCGTTGATCGCAGCATCTTGAGCCGTTTGCCTGGGCGGGTTTTATGAATTCATTTGGGGTCGGGCCACTGCGCCGTCTGGCAAACATGGTCGAGGGTCCGATTTACGAACGGCATTGGAAGTGCAACTTCCTCCGCTGGAAACCTCAGCGTGTTGCCCGTAGCAGCGGAGGGACGCCCCGTCAACTCGTCGGCTGAAGAAGGCGCATGGGGCAAAGAGCCCATCGCCAAGGAGAACCCTGAGAGGTTCGAGTGTTTAAGATTCTTCGCGGCTCCGCGACGGGCGCGGATTGTCGGGCCGGTTCCGGCTTTCCGACCTTTTGGCTCTTGACTGGATTGCTTTGCGCTTGTTCGCAAGCGGCGGCGCGTGCATTTTTTAAGATATGAGTTGTTTGCTCCTTTCAAACTGGCGCCGTTTGTTTTCGCAGGCGCTGTTCGTGGCGCTGGTCGTTGAGCTTCGGGCCGCGCCGCCTGTTGTGCCTGAGGCGGCGCCAGTGCTGGAGGTGGCCGACCGGTTTTTCATGGCCATCCCGAAAAGCGCTTTTGGCCGGGACTACCTTTTCAGCGTTTCCTTGATTCCGCAGGGGCAGGCCCCGACCAGTCACGGGTTGGCGGGGAAGGTTGTCCGGTTTGAATTGTTCCCGGACGGGGTTGACATGTATGAGTCCACGAAAGGGTTGGTGGTGACGGAAGAACTTCCGGCGCGGCGGCTTCTGGCGAATTTTTCCATCGTCCGGCAGGAGACCAACCGGGTGGTGGTGGATTTCAACAAGGGGATGCGGCGTCTTTTCACCCAATCCTGGACGGACGGAGGGGCGCTGAATTTTGCCGCGCACGACAATGTGTTGGAGGTGCCCGAGAGCCGCGTGTTTGAAATGCGCGCCGATGATGCGCAGTTGGTGATTCGTCAGAATGTTCAGGCGCGCAGCCGCCAGTCGGAGCAGGATCTTGAGGCGCGCTATGAGGCGCGGTATTTCATCTCGCCCTATCAGCCGGGCGGTTTTGCCGGCAAGGAGCCCAGTGCGGTGGACGGGCGGTATGCGCGTTTTTTTGAGACCGAGGGGGGGATTGAGACAGGCACCGGCCGGATCTCTTCGAGGATTGCGCACTTCGACCTGACCCGGCCGGTGGTTTTTTATTACTCGGCCAACACGCCGCCCGAGTTTGTCGAGGCCGTCAAGGACGGGGTGCTGTATTGGAATCTTGCATTTGGAAAGGAGATTGTGCAGGTCGGCAAAGCGCCGGAGGGTGTCACGGCACCCGATGCCCGTTACAACCTGGTGCAATGGGTGCCGTGGGACACGGCTGGGTTCGCCTATGCCGATGTGCTGGTCGATCCCATCAATGGCGAGTCGAAACACGGTCAGGCCTATTTGACCACCGCTTTCACCTTTAGCGGCAAGGCCCGGGCCCGGGCTTTGCTGCGGACGTTGGAGGAGATGGCCGAATCCAAGAAGGATGACAAAAAAGGCGCGGCGCGGCTGATGCCTTTTCTGGGTTCGAGCGCCGGCTGCCAGCTGGACGACGGGGCCTTTGCCCGCGAGCTGGGGCACGGTTTGCAGGAGGTTCTGGCCAGTGATGAGCTGACCGACGAGGCGGTTCTGCGGGCCGCACAGGATTACTTGCGGGAGGTGGTGGCGCATGAGGTCGGCCATATCCTCGGGTTACGCCACAACTTTGCCGGCAGTCTGGCTGCCACCTTGACACGCAAGGAACTGGATGCCTGGTTCAAGGCCTACCTCACCGGCCAGTCTCTGGACGCCTACACCAACAAAATCACCTCCAGCTCGATGATGGAATACACCATGTTCAAAGGGGCCGCCTTCGCGGGTTGGAGGATGCGAGTCCTCAAGGAAGCTCTGCCGCATGATCGCGCGGCGATTCGCTGGGGGTATTACGACAGTCCGGAAGCCCGCACCAACAAGCTGCTTTTTGCCAGCGACGAGGACACCGCCCGGTGCGGGGATGTGCGCCGTTTCGACTACGGTCCCATGCCGGTGGTCAACGCTTATGCCGAGATGGCCGAGCTGCTGGGCATGCTGCCCAACAATGTCATTGAAACCTTCATCCGCGCCCTGGCGCCGCGGAATCCTCGGGATCGGGTGCCGCTGGAGAGCGTGAATTTGAGTTGTCTGAATGTGGCACGCGAACTGGCCGGCCAGTTTGCCGATGAATTGTTCTGGTTCCGCGCCGACAGTCGTTCGCTGAAGGTGGAGAACGACTTTGATTTCATCGGCGACCTGAATCTCAAGGAGCGGCGGGCCGCCCACTGGGCCTATTTGAACACTCAGATTGAGCAGCTTGGGGGGCTGGACCGGGCGTTCTTCTCGGCTTTGCCGGCGGACTTGAAACTGGAGTTGAAAGTCGCATCGACCAACGTGCCTGTCGTGGCCCGGTTGGATGCCGTCAACCTTACAGCCCGGCTGGAGAACCTCCTGATCTCCACCAATTACGCCGTCTTCGTCGGCCTGGATGACAAAAAGCATTCCTTCACCCAGTCCGAGCGGGAGCTGATTCTGGCGCGGGGCAAGAAATATTTTGCCGGGCTGGAAAAGGAATTCGTCAAGCAGTTCTGCCTGAAGCTGGAAAACGCACCCCGCGATCTGGGGGCCCAGGCCAACGAAACCGTGGGGGACGATGATGTGACAGCCAGGCTGGAACGCCGCATCATCGAGCTTGCCAAATATGTTGTTACCAGCATCACGGAGACCAACCGCATTCCGGGCCGGGTGGACAAGAGCTACGTGCAGGTGCCGGTTTTCACCTACGATCAGGAAACCCGGCTGGCGGCGGCCAAGGCGTTGAACGAAAAAACCGGCTCCTTCAGCGGTTGGGCCGAGTCGGCCAAAAGCGAGCTGAACGGGCAGCTGAAAAAAACCGTCGACGACGCCCTGAATCTGGAGCATTTCAAGGATTTCCGGCCGGCCCTCCTTTCGCGTCCCTTGCTGGAATGGTATCAGCAGCAGCAGGAAATCCTTAAAACCCTGCCCGCCGCGCCGCCGGCTCCCGGTAAATGAATGCGCCGGTGGCGCCTCCGCTTTGTCTCAGCCTACTTCCCCGGGCGCCGGGGCCTCTGGCGCGCGGAAATAATTCTGTTCTTTTGTCGGATTCCGTTCAACATCCGGGCCTTATATGAGCCAGCTAGCCAATCAAATTGCAGTGGTGACCGGCGCCGGGCGCGGCATCGGTCGCGCCATCGCCCTCAAATTCGCCGCCGAAGGTGCCGACGTGGTCTGCATCTCCCGCACCCAGGAGAACTCCGACAAGGTCGCCGTCGAGGTCCGCGCGCTCGGACGCAGGGCTTGGGCCTTGGCCGTGGACGTGTCCGATTCCCTCTCAGTGACGGCCGCCGCCGAGAAGATTCTCGCCGAGGCGGGCCGGGTGGATATCCTGGTCAACAATGCTGGAATCACCCGCGACGGACTGCTCATGCGGATGAGTGATGCCGATTGGGATACGGTGATGGACACGAATTTAAAGGGCGCGTTTCTGGTCACCAAAGCCTTTACCCGCGCATTCCTCAAGCAGCGGTCCGGGAGGATTATCAACATCTCTTCCGTGATTGGATTGATTGGCAATCCCGGCCAATGCAATTATGCGGCGAGCAAGGCGGGGTTGATCGGTTTCACGCAATCGGTGGCGCGCGAGCTGGCTTCGCGCGGCGTCACTGCCAACGCCATTGCCCCGGGGTTCATCGAGACGGATATGACGGCGGAGTTGAAGGAGGAGTTGCGCGCGGCGCTGCTCAAGCAGATCCCCCTGGGTTGCCTGGGCAAGGCCGAGGACATTGCCGGGGCGGCGCTTTATCTTGCCAGTCCGGCGGCAAGATACGTCACCGGACAGGTGCTCACGGTGGACGGCGGCATGGTGATGTGAGAGAGTGGCGGTTGCGGGGGACGGTTTCTGAAGGCTTAATTTTCTTGCGCAGAGGGACGGGTTTTGAGAGAGAAAGCAGGCGCGGAATGTGGATTTTGAAAATAGCGCGATTCGGGGCTTGACGCCTCATGAGCGGTCACATAGACACACAGACACAATCGAAGAAACGGACAATAACATGGCTGAAAAAACTATCGAACAGCGGGTCAAAGACATCATCGTCGAGCAACTGGGCGTGAACGCGGATCAGGTCACCCCTGACGCCAAGTTCATCGAGGACCTCGGTGCCGATTCGCTCGACACGGTCGAGTTGGTCATGGCGTTGGAGGAGGAGTTTGGGAATGAGATCCCCGACGAGCAGGCCGAGAAGCTGCAAAGCGTGGGCGATGTCATCAAATACGTCGAGGAAACCCACAAGTAAACCCTCCCTGAGCAATTTCGGGGCAGCTTCAACTGACTTCAGCTTGAGCTGCCCCTTTTAATTTATGGCCAGCCACGGCACCGATCGCAGAGTCGTCATCACAGGCATGGGTGCCGTCACCCCCCTTGGCAACGATGTTCACACTTTTTGGCAAGCGTTGCTGGCCGGCCACTGCGGAATTGATAAGATCACCCGCTTTGATGCCGCCGCCTTTGACACCCGGGTCGCGGGCGAGGTCAAGAGCTTTGTTCCCGGCCCGGCCTTTCCCTCGCCCAAGGAAGTCCGCCGCGCGGACCGCTATTCCCAGTTCGGCGTTTTCGCCGGCCACCAAGCCCTGCTGGATTCCGGCCTTGACCTCAACCGCGAAAACCGGGATGAGATTGGAGTGATCATCGGCTCAGGCATCGGCGGATTGGAGACGACCACCGAGCAGCACAAGATCCTGCTGGAGCGCGGTCCCAGCCGCATGTCGCCCTTCACCATCCCGATGCTCATCGGCAACATGGCTTCCGGCCTGTTCTCGATGTACAACGGCCTGCGCGGCCCGAATTTCTCCACCTGCTCGGCCTGTGCGACCGGCACCCACGCTCTGGGCGAAGCCTGGCGCGCCATCAAAATGGGCGATGCCCAAATCATGTTTGCCGGCGGCGCCGAGGCCACCATTATCCCCATTGGCATCGGCAGCTTTTGCGCCATGAAGGCCATGAGCACCCGCAATGATGATCCCAAGCATTCGTCGCGGCCTTTCGACCGGGACCGGGACGGTTTTGTCATGGGTGAAGGCTCGGGCGTGCTGGTGCTCGAAGAGTTGGAACATGCCAAGGCCCGCGGGGCCCGGATCTATTGCGAATTTGTCGGCTACGGCAATACTGCCGATGCCTATCACCTGACATCCCCGGCCCCCGGCGGCGAAGGCGCGGCTCGCTGCATGAAGGCTGCCCTGCGCAGCGCCGGGCTCGACCCGTCACGCGTCTCTTACATCAACGCCCACGGCACATCCACGCCTCAGGGAGATGTTTGCGAGACCCAGGCCATTAAAACCGTGTTCGGCCAGCACGCCAATAAGCTGGCCGTCAGTTCCACCAAGGGCGCCACCGGCCATATGCTCGGCGCGGCCGGCGCCGTGGAAATGATCGCCTGCGCCTTGGCTATCCGTGATGGCGTGGTCCCGCCCACCATCAATTACCAGGTGCCCGACCCCGAATGCGATCTGGATTATGTCCCGAACACGGCCCGCCAGATGCCCGTCGACTTTGTTGTGAACAATTCCTTCGGTTTTGGCGGACACAACGCCACCGTGATCGCCAAGAAGTTTGTCGGCTGAACGGCACATTTGCGGTCCGGCTTCGGGCTGGTGCCGGGTTGTTTATTCCTGCTCCGCACGAAGAGGACCTTCGCGGACAGATTTCCTTGCTCTGCGCCAACCGCTGTGCGGGGTTGAACCTTGAATGTGTCAGGCGTGAACTTTCTCTCACTCGTCGAGGCCAAACGCCAGGGCCGCACGCTCGATCCCCTCCAAATCCAGGAATTCATAGGGGCGTTTACCTCCGGTGAAATCCCGGATTATCAGATGGCGGCCATGCTGATGGCTGTTTTTTTTCGCGGGCTGGACACTGCCGAAACCTCCGCGCTGACCTTGGCCATGCGGGATTCGGGGGACAGGCTGGAGTTTCCCGCAGACAGCCGCCCGCTGGTGGACAAACATTCGACGGGCGGGATTGGCGACAAGGTGTCGCTCCCCCTCGTGCCGTTGCTGGCTTGTCTTGGGTTCCGCGTGCCGATGATTGCCGGCCGCGGGCTCGGTATCACCGGCGGCACGCTCGACAAGCTGGATTCCATTCCCGGTTTTCAAACGCGCTTGTCCAAGCAAGCCATTGTCGCCCAAGTCCAGAAAACCGGCTGCGTCATCTGTGGTCAGACCGAACATATGGTGCCGGCTGATGGGAAACTTTACGCCCTGCGCGACGCGACCGGCACGGTGCCCAGCATCCCGCTCATCACCGCTTCCATTCTTTCCAAGAAGCTTGCCGAAAACCTGGACGCCCTCGTCTTGGATGTGAAATTCGGCTCTGCGGCCTTCATGCCGACCCGGGCCGAGGCGCGCCGCTTGGCCCGCGCCATGGTTGCCTTGGGCAGCCGGTGCGGGGTAAACACCCGCGCCATTCTCACCGATATGAATCTCCCCCTTGGCCGGGCGGCGGGAAATTGGCTCGAAGTGCGCGAAAGTGTCGATTGCCTTGAAAACCGCGGCCCGTCCGATCTGCGCGGGTTGGTGGTCGAATGTGCCGCCCACCTTTTGATTCAAACCCGAAAATCAAAATCCATCGCCCTTGCCCGCCAAACGGCCGCCGCTTCACTGGACTCGGGCCGGCCCCGGCAGAAGTGGGATGAAATGTTGGTTGCCCAAGGCGCGGACCTCCCCGCTTTCAACTCCAAGCTGGATGCGGATTCCACCGCCGCGGTTGTTCACACGGTCAAGGCTGGAAAAAAAGGCTGCATCACCGCCTGCGACGCCCGCATCATCGGCGAGGTCATCCGCGACTTGGGCGGCGGACGGATGACGCGGGATTCGGCGATCAATGGCGAGGTGGGGATTGATCAAATAGTCCGGCCTGGTGAGTTTGTGGAAAAAGGCTCGGTGCTCTGCCGGGTTCATGCCGCCGGTTCGCCGCAAGCCGACGCCGCAGTGGAGCGGCTTGAATCTGCTTTTGGCATTTCCACCAGACCCGGCCCCAAGGTCGAACGGATTTTGAAAACGGTCTTTCGTTAGGCAAGTTGATGGATCCGTTCCTGCCACCGCTTTCCATCCGGTGGACTCAGTGTTAACCGGAGCCGGCCTGCACCCTGCCGCATTAAAGTAGGGTCATGAAATGGATTCCCAAATCTTCTCTGCCGCTGCGCGGGGGTTTTCTGCCGCGTAAATGGGACGCCCCACCACCAGCCAACTTGCACCGGCCTCAATCGCTTCGCGTGGGGAAAGGGTCCGCTTCTGGTCGTCCGCCTTCTCCGCGCCGGTGCGGATGCCCGGCGTCACCAGTTGGATATGGGCCGGGAGAATGGCTCTGAGGGCAACGAGCTCAAGCGGGGAGCAGACAAGGCCGCGCAGGCCGGACTTCACGGCAAGTTGTGCCAGGCGCGAAACCTGTTTTTCCGTGTCCGCTTCGCAGCCGATTTCAGCAAGAGTCTCGCTGTTGGAGCTGGTCAGCACCGTCACGCCCAGAATAAGCGGAACCTCAAGCCCAAGGGCCGTTGCCGCGGCTTGGGCCGACTTTTCCGCAGCCCGCATCATCTCCCCGCCTCCGCTGGTATGGATGGTGAGCATCTGAACATCGAGCGCCACGGCGGAGGCCACCGCTTTGGCCACCGTGTTGGGGATGTCGTGGAATTTCAGGTCCAGAAACACCGCCGCGCCGGTGGCGCGAACGCGTCGCACGATGTCCGGCCCCGCGGCTGTGAAAAGTTCGCCGCCAATCTTAAACGCCCCCACTGCCGGCGCGATTTGCTCGGCGAGCTTGAGGGCTTGGTCGACGGATGGAACGTCCAGGGCTGCGATAATCGGATTTCTCATGGCTAAAATACTGCGACCATGTAAACACAAAGCGGGGCGGAGTGCATCCGGGAAATTTTGAGACCTGCAACTGAAAATCATGGAACATCGCCGAATGCCCGGCAGGGAAGGGGGCGCAGTCCCTTCGCTTCGCTGCCATCAAGCCCGAACGCCCCCCGTTTTCGGACGGATATTTTTTCGTTCGTGCGGATCGGCCTGAACCAGTGCGTGGAAAATTAACTCTGGGGTTGTCAAAGAGGGGTAAATCTGTGTAGGTAAGGGGACAGTTCAACCCAATAAAATTATGGCTAAAGGAAATAACAGTCACAAAAAGGAAGTCAAGAAGCCCAAAAAGGAAAAGCCCAAGGCAGCCGTAGCCGTCTCCCGCAAAGGCACTTGATTCTCACCCTGCGGGCGGAGCGGGCTCCGTAAAAGGCAAAGGGCATGGCGCCTGGCGCGAAAAATCGCGCAGAGGTTGACTTCGCGACCGCGGCCCAGTTGTCGAATCTGGGCATCGTCGCCTCACCGCATTCGGTTGTGGAGGTCGTGAATAAATACTGCCTCTGGCTTTCGATGTAAGGGGTGACGAATAGCCGGAGCCCACGAATTGGCAGGGGGGTGGGCCCCACGGCCGGGCCCGTCAGTTTATCGCCCAGGTTTCATTCCCCGGGTCGGAGGGATGTTTCTTCTGACGCTGCCGGGCTGTAAAGAGGCCTTTCCCAAGGCCCTTGGCTGCCGTTACGGCCACGTGGTCGGTCGGATTTTCCGGTTCGATTTGGCGGGTTTTATATTTCCGCGTTTTGACTTCAGCACCCCATCAGGAGTGTCGTCCCCCGCAGAAAAGGCAAAGGGCCGGGTAGTGGGGACCTCAGTTCGCGAGGTGAAGGCTCCGCTTTTAGGAAACCGCCGCAGAGCGCATCAGTTTTTTCCTCAGCCATACTGCGTGTGTTAAAGGATTTCGTCCAAGCTGTCCCGCAGCGGTATCAGGTCGGGATCGGTTTTGGCGTTCAGCCGCACGTAGGCGTGGTTGGCAACCGCCGCCTTTTTCAACCATGCCCGGGCATCGTCCAGCTGATTCAATTGGGCGCAGTAGCAGGCGAGGTTGTAGGGGATGGTGCAACTGCCGGGAAAGTTGTCGAAGGCCGGCAGTAGCAGGCTCAGAGCCGAGTGGGTCTGCTTCAACTCATGCAGGGCGAAGGAGCGCAGGATCCAACCGTTGACCAGTTCGGGATGGACTTCAACCAGTGTTTGCCCGGCCTCGACGCCGCGATCCCATTGTTTCAATTCGGAATGGACGCGCCAGAGGACCAGCAGGACCTCCAAATGTGTTCCCTGATGGGGTTGGATTTGGTCCAGCTCCGCCAGTGCAGACTGAGCATCACCCAGCCCGAGCCAGCCTTCGGCTGCCGACAGCAGGAAGTTGTCGGGCGGCTCCAAAGTTTTGAACAACTCTCCCACAGGACTAGTGACGACGTGCTGGTGGTGTTGCCGGGCGGTTTGGCGCGACAGGTCGGGGTGCTGTCGGAACCGGGGTGATTGTTTGGGGGCGATCGGGGGTGCCCGGGGACCAGGATGAGTTTTCCAAAAGCTCGATGCCGGGTTTGAGGAAGGCCAGGCGGCGGGTTTTGTAAAGGCGGCCCAGGGCCTGTTTGAATGCTTTTTTGCTGACCCCAAACATTTGCCGGACGGCCGCCGGAGAGCTGTTGTCGTCATAGGCCAGGCGCCCTCCGGCGGCCTGAAGCGCCTCAACGATCTGCTCTGTCAGGGGGGCGACGCGTTTGTAGCCGGCGGCGTCGAGGGAAAGATCGATTTTGCCGCCGGAGCGAACGGTGCGGACAAAGCCTTTGAGGCGCTGCCCGATTTTCAGCGCGGCGGCGAGGTTGTTTTTGTAAAGGAGGCCGCGGTGGGCATTCTCGACAATGGCGCTATAGCCCAAGGGGCTTTTGCCGGTGATGATCAGGTTGACGGGCTGCCCATCGCGGTAAGCCGGAGTGTCGCGGTTCAGGTGGCGGGTCAACCGGGTGGTGGCCAGAATCCGGTTTGTCTTCACATCCAAACAGACGTAAACGATCGCCCAGTCGCCGGGTTGGAGGGGGAATTCCTGTTCGCGGAAGGGGACGAGTAAATCCTTGGCAAGACCCCAATCGAGAAAGGCACCGGCCTGGGGATGCACACTGAGGACGCGCAGGTAGGCGAACTCCCCCACCTCGGCTTTGGGCGTCTCGGTCGTCGCTACCAGCCGGTCTTCGGAGTCGCGATAGACAAACACATCGAGCTTCTGCTTAGGCGCGAGGTCCTCGGGGATGTAGCGGCCGGGCAGAAGGATTTCTCCCAGTTCGCCGCCGTCCAGATAGAGTCCGGGTTGGGAGGCCCGCACGATTGAAAGCGTGTTGCGTTTGCCGATGATTGCCATGCGATCCCAGACTACGCGCGAACCAGCCAGTCGGGAAAGGAGTTTTGAGCGGAGATTCTGGAGGGCTGGAAGCGGCGTGCTGCCCGGCAGGTAAACAAGGATTTCAGCCCGGTTCCGCAGTCATGAATCCCTCCGGCGCCGGGCCATCGGCGAAGTAGACGTCATGCCCGGGGCGGCAGCCGGGGGTGTGGATATTCAACATTTCAAGAGCCTCGGCATCGGTGATGAAGCCGTGGGTGGTGCCCGGGGGCAGGCGTAGAAGTTCCCCGGCGCGGAGGGGGCGATCCTGACCATTGAGGATGGCGCGGCCTTGGCCTGCGATGACAAAATACAATTCTTCGGCGATCTGGTGGTAGCTGACGCGGGTGGTCTGGTGGGGGGCGATGCGGACGCGATAGGCGGTGGTATTGAGCTCTTCAGCAGGCTCGATAAGGGATTCAATCTCGTAGGGGCCAAGCTTTCTCACCTTATCGGGATCGCCGCTGGAGCGGTGGACCAGAGAGTTTGTCATTGATTGATTTTGCATGGGGCAGGGTAGGCAACGGGAGGGATGGCGGCAATTCGAACCGCACAAGAGTCTGGCGTCCACGTCGGCCGCGGTTTTTTGGCGGCGGGAAAGTTGACATGCTGAATTGGCAATTTTAGTCTGCACACAAGCGATTTTTAAAGACGTATGGAATTCAATCCGCCCCGGCGGTTCAAACTCACCGCGGAAAAAGCATTTTTTCTTTGGGCTATGCCTTCATTGGGAGTGGGCGGTCTAAATCGAGGGTGTTCCTTGCGGAACCGGATTTTGGAGTGGAACAAGTCGAGAGCGATGTGATGAGTGCCGGCGTTTTTTCTCCTGACTCTCTGGACAAGCCTATTCCACAGGATTGCCCGGCCGGACTTGGCCTGGGGTTTGGGGTCGTTTTGCTCGCAAGCATGCTTATGCTGGCACCGGCTGTTTGGGCGGCTTCTGCGGCAGACATCAAGAACCCTTCGGCTTCGCCGGCAATCGGAACCGGTCCGACGCTCAAGTTGGGTTATGGCCCCGATGTTTTCGGGGATAATTCCACGGCGTCCTTTCTTTACTTCGTGCGGTTGATCTCTCCGGAGCCGGTCTCCACTTTGACCAGCCCGGGGAGCACTCAGATGGCCCGGGTCGTTTCCGCGCGGCGCTCCTTCGGCCGGGATTCCTTCGCGGTGAAGTGTGATTTTGAGATCACAGGGCAGGGGTTTCAGGAAAATCATTTCGACTTGGGCAATATCATTCGTCGTCACGAGGCGAGGCTCAAGGCCGGGGGCGTGGTGCGTCGGCAGCTCAACTCCATCACCGTGGCCGGGGCTGGCAGCGGCCGGTTTGAGATAAGTGGCACGGTCAGCAACGGAGTGCCAGTGGTGATGGAGGTGCGGCTGCAGTTTGATGTCCGGGGCCGGGTCAGTCCCGTGTTGATTGAGCTTTGCGACCTGCGCTGCCGGGACGGTCAGTTTCTGCACCAAGACGAGGTGGAGGCGCGGGTCAGCAGTCTGACTTTTCGTCGTCAATCGGGTTTGCCCAAGATGGAAGTCGGTGTGGCTTCCGTATCGGCCAAGGGGGCGGGGAAAAGCCTGTGGCACAGCCTGACCGGGGGCGTGAAAGGGATGGTGGCCAATTTGTTCATTCCCCCGCTTCTCGTGCAACCCATCGGCAACCAAGCGATGCTCGACTTTGGCCAGGCGCTGGTGGCGGGTGAATCCTCGTTCACATTCCCCCTTGCCCGCAACCTGACAGCGGATAAAAGCCACCTTGGCATATCCCGATAAATTCCTCCTGACTCTTTCCTCTCCGGTGCGGGTCTCGTTCTGAAAAGTCCTCTGCCCGTGCGGTTTTGAGCGGCAGGATGCGGCGTTTTTCCCTTTTGTAACTTCATCGCCACGGGTTTGCCATTTTTATGTGCCAACCTTTGCCCGATAGAAATTCGCGATGTCCGGCGGATCGGGTCTGTGGGTTTTTATCAACCAACCCTTGATAAAAATGATTAATATGCGGATTGCGGTTTGGGATGGCGCGTTTTTTTTCGGCTCCATGGGTCTCGTTCTTCTAATGGGCTTTGCGGGAGTGCATTCAGGAAAAGCCCAGGAAAACAATACCCGGTCTTTGAAGGCGGCCGCTTTGTCTGGAGCTCCAGTCACGCTTGATCAGTTGCCACAATCGAAACGTGCCTCGACGAGGGCTTCGTTCGCATCCGGGACGACTCCCCTTCCGGACGGGGTTAGTGAGATAACCTTTCCTGGCATTTTCAAGCCTGTTGGCGGTCGCGGTCTGGAATACACGGATTTCATCCGCCGGCTCAACGGGCGCAAGGTTTGCCTGAAAGGCTACATGGTCAAGCAGGCCGTTCCACAGCCGGGCTTGTTTCTCCTTTCTCCGGTGCCGGTGCAACTTGAGGAGGATGAGATGGGGCTGGCGGATGACATGCCCTCCACAGTTGTTCACATCCACGCCGCCCCTTCGCTCCTTCCCAAGGCTTTCCTGTCCGGCCGACTCCTGCTGACCGGCAGGTTGGAAATCGGGACGCAGGAGGAGTCCGACGGACGTCTTTCGAATTTACGAATCTTCCTAGACCGCCCTGTGGCGGTGCTGCCTGAAATTTCTGCTTCTCCCGCTCCAGCATCTCAGCCGGCTCGCTAGAGGCAGCTTCAAAACCGAAACCCCATAAAAAGTTGGATAAAGCAACCGATCATGAAAACAAACAAGCAACAAAGCCCCTATCTGGCCCGGATTGCCGTTCTGGCTGTAGCCTTGGCGACTGTCACGCAGCTGGCTTGCGCGGCGCCATTGGTATCCCGACTCACCCCGCCCAGTGCCCTGTTCACCTTTGGCGACTCTCAACCGCCTATTATTGCCCGGTTTCTGCCCGGACAGCGGTTTGACCTTCAAGCCACTGTTCAGCCGGACGCCGGAACTCTTATAACCAATGCCTTCTTTTCCATGGACGGCAAGCCGATCGCTGGTGGTGTGACATCCACTTTCGCAACGGTCAGCGGTCTTCAAACCAATTCAAGCATCTGGACCCGTCGCGCCTTTTCGGTGCAGCGTCCAGGCGTGCACGTTCTCACCCTGACAGCCTATCAAAACGACGGCTCCGTCGTTTCCACCAATGGTAATTTTGAGATCGTCGGGCTTGGAGGCGAAGGAGAGGGCCGCAAAGCCAAGAATATCATCGTCCTCATTGGCGACGGTATGGGAATCGCCCACCGCACCGCCGCCCGGATCATGTCGCGTGGCGTTCAGATGGGCAAAGCCAATGCCCGGTTGGAAATGGATCAAATGCCCGTGACCGGCGTGGTCATTACGCATTCTCTCAATTCCATTGTGACGGATTCGGCACCCGGCGCGTTTTGCTACTCTGGCGGAAACAAGGCCCAGAACAGCCAGCAGGGCGTGTTTCCCGACGACACCACCGCAGCTTTTGACAATCCCCGTGTTGAGCTGATGGGGGAATACTTGGCCCGGACCGAAGGTAAATCTCTCGGTATTGTGACCACGGCGGACGTGTTCGACGCCACCCCCGGCGCATTTGGATCCCATACGGCCGATCGCTCCAAAGGCACCGGCATCTGCGACGAATACTTGGACGAAATGGTCACCAATGCGAATCTTCGTGTGCTCATGGGAGGAGGCCGCAAATGGTTTCTGCCTTCGACCACCCCTGGCTCTGCGCGTTCCGTGGCATCGGACTCGGTTCTGCCGGCGGAGTTGGCCGCTGCATGGAACGCCCCCGTCGGTCTGGCCGATCCCGCCCGAGACCTCATCGGCGGCTTTCTTTCCGCCGGGTTCACCTATGCCGCGGACAACACCACGCTGGAGAGCATCCCCTGCACAACCGACCGTTTGCTGGGCCTTTTCACTCTCTCGAATATGAATGTCGCCAAGGATAAAATCGACCATCGCCGGAACAACCTTACGACCGACTTGGTGAATGATTACGGTTTTCCCGACCAGCCCATGCTGGATGAGATGACCGGCAAGGCACTCCAGGTTCTCAGCAAGAATCCGAAGGGCTTCTCGATTATGATCGAAGGCGCCTCCATTGATAAGCAGGCCCACCTCATGGATTCCGATCGCTGGGTTCTTGAGGCGATTGAGTTTGATCGTGCCATCGGCGTCTGCCGCCGCTTCGCCGAAACGAATAAGGATACCCTTGTGATCGTGACTGCCGATCATGAGTGCGGTGGTATTAACATCATCGGGGCCTCCACCGTATCCAATGACACACTCAAGGCCCGTGCTGCCGGCAACACCAACGGCGTTTCCGTTCTCCGTGATCAGACTGTCGGCACCTACGATGCGGCTGGATTCCCGGTCTATGTCAACGCCGCAGATGGCTATCCCATCACTACCGATCCCGACCACAAGATGCTCATCGGTTATGCTGGAAATGCCGATCGCTATGAAGATTGGTTGACTAATCCCCGCCCGGTGCAGGATAGCCAGCAGCCCTTCATCAAGACTGCCCCCTTGAACACCTATCCCGCCCACGCCTACAGCCGGGACACTGCCGGCGGCTATTGGGTCACGGGTCAGGTTCCGGGTGATCAAGGCGTGCATACTGCCTCGGATATTCCCCTGTCCGCCCAAGGCCCCGGTGCCTTGTCTTTCACCGGTGTGATGGACAACACGGACGTGTTCTTCAAGATCATGCAGTCTGTTCTGGGTAAGAGGGATTGATTTCCGACGGCTAGGACAACTGTTGTTTTGTTCAAGGGCGTGGGAGTGAAAACTCCTACGCCCTTTTTGCCCGGGCTGGACGGTCGCGGATCTTGAATGCTGTTCCCGCTCCAAGCATCAGTAAAAGCTTGTTTGGCCGGACTGGGCGTGTGATAAGTCTGATCAAATGATGCCAACGCGGCAGGGTTCCATCCGGTTGTTTCGATTGTTCGGGATCAACCTGTTTCTGCACTGGTCCTGGTTTCTGGTCGGGGTGATCGAAATCCAGGATCGGCGCCATGCCTATGGGGGATTGCTCTGGAACGTGCTGGAGTATCTGGCTCTCTTCGTCCTCGTGACTCTTCATGAGTTTGGTCATGCTTTGGCTTGCCGGCAGGTGGGAGGGCAGGCCAATCAGATCGTCCTCTGGCCGTTGGGCGGCGTGGCTTATGTGGCTCCGCCTCAGCGTGCCGGGGCCATGCTCTGGAGCATCGCCGCGGGCCCGCTCGTCAATGTGGTCCTGGCCCCGCCCCTCTGGATGCTTTATTTCCACGGCACAGCCGCCGGTTGGGCCCAGTCCATGCCCGACTTTTTCCCGTTTTTACAGACCGTCTGTTACATCAATACAGGCCTGCTCGCATTCAATCTGCTCCCCGTCTATCCGCTGGACGGCGGTCAAATCCTGCGGTCTCTACTGTGGTTTGTGTTTGGTCGTGCCAGGAGCCTGCTCATCGCCACTTGCCTTGGGTTCGTCGGTGTGCTGGGCCTCATTGCCCTTGCGATTTGGATTCGGTCCTTGTGGTTTGGGTTGGTCACGGCCTTCCTCCTGGTGAACTGCTGGCGGGGATGGATGCAGGCCCGGGCGCTGGATCGTTTGGATCGTGCTCCACGGCGTGAGGGATATACATGTCCGGTTTGTCAGGTCGCTCCCCGGCGCGGGTTGCTCTGGCTTTGCGGCAAATGCCGCCAGTCCTTTGACACTTTTGAAACCCACGCGCTCTGTCCCTATTGTCAGGCCCGCTTCACAGAGACTCCGTGTTTTGAATGCGGCAATCTGCGCCCCTTCAGCGAGTGGAGCGTTCCTGATTCGATTCCTCCCCGTATTTAGCCGGATCGATCCCGATACTCCCTTCTAAAGCCGAAGTGGTTTCATCCGCGCCTTTTTCTGCCAGGGGGTGGATGAGGGCTTGGTTTTAGCGGAATAGCCAGCTTAGGAGCGGTGCGAGTATCAGGCTGGGTAGATAATCCGTGACCTCCACCCGTTTGATTTCAAAAATGATCAGGGATAGGCATACCAGCAGGAGTCCGCCGGCGGCGTTGACCGGATCGAGCAGGGCGTGCGCGAGCAAGAAAGGTTGCAGAAACAGGGCGCAGGCAAGGGTGATTGTGCCTTGGAAAATCAGCACCGGCAGGGCGGATAAGAACACACCCGGACCGAACATGGCTGCAAAACTGATCGTGGCAAGAGCATCCATCACCGTCTTGATGATCAGTGGCAGGTGATACTCCACGAGTCCGTCCTGGATTGCGCCAAGAATTCCCAGCGGTGCCGCGCAGAAAAGCAGGGAGCAGGTGGTGAATCCGTGTTGGAAGCGGTCCGGGTGATTCGGGTGTGCGGTGGCGATGAGTTTTCGGGCTGTCTGCCCGAGTCGGTTGGAGAGTTTTTGGAGATGCAGGATCCGGCCTGTCAACCGGCCCAGAACGATGGCCAGCAGGACTATGCCAACTTGCCCGAGGACCTGTCCCGGTGTTCCGTGGGTGCTTTGCCAGGTCAGCCGCAGTCCTGCCAGGACGGTGAATGCTCCGAGGGCCGACTTGCAAAACATCTGGCTGGCCAGTGGCAGAGGGCGGGGACGGATCAGTCCAAGAGTGCCCCCAGCCAAGATGCCTGCCACGTTGAGAAGGGTGCCGATCATGCGCAGACGAGATCATACGGAGTGAAAAGAATCAAAGCCAAACTGAAATTCCTTGCAAAAGCACGGGGGCTCGTGAAATATTTCACAAGCTTATGGCACATGTAAAACTGCACATTCCGGGACCGGTTGAAGTCAGCGAAAAAACCTTCCGCGCGTTCTGCTCGCCGATGGTTGGCCATCGCGGCCAGGGGTTCAAGGATCTCTACGCCAAAATGCAGCCCCAGCTCCAGCAGTTGCTCGGCACCAAGCAGCTGGTCTATGTCTCCACTTCCTCGGCCTGGGGAGTGATGGAAGGGGCCATACGCAATCTGGTTGCCAAGAAAGTCCTCAACTGCATGTGCGGAGCGTTCTCCGACAAGTGGCTTGACGTGTCGCGCCGCTGCGGCAAGCAGGCTGAAGCCCTGCAGGTGGATTGGGGTTCGCCCATCCGCGCCGCCCAGATCGACGCCAAGCTGGCCACGGGCCAGTTCGACGCCCTGACGCTCATCCACAACGAAACCTCCACCGGTGTGATGAGTCCGCTGCTGGAGATTGCCGCCCTGAAGCGGAAGTATCCCGACGTTATGTTTATTGTGGACGCGGTCAGTTCGCTGACGGCGACGAAGATTGATTTTGACGCGCTGGGCATAGACGTGCTGCTGGCTGGAACGCAAAAGGCCTTTGCCTTGCCGCCCGGGGCGGCGGTGTTCGTTTGTTCTCCGGCGGCGTTGGCCAAGGCCGCCACGTCGGCCGATCGCGGTTATTATTTTGATTTCGTTGAGTTCCAGAAAAACGCCGAGCAGAGCATGACGCCCAGCACGCCGAGCATCAGCCATTTTTATGCACTCTCCTCCAAGTTGGATGACTTCTACGCTGAAGGTCTGGAGGCGCGGTTTGCGCGGCATTCCCGGACCAACCAGCAGACGCGCGATTGGGCAGCCAGGCACGGGTTCACCCTGTTTCCAGAGCCCGGCTTTGAATCCGTCACGCTGACCTGTGTCAACAATGGTGCCAAGCCAGGTGGGCGCGTTGTGGATGCGGCCAAATTACAAAAGCTCGTCAAGGAACAGGGATTTCTGATTGACGGCGGCTACGGCAAGATCAAAGGCACCACCTTCCGCATTTCGAACATGGGTGACGAGACCGAGGCGACGATGGCACCGCTTTATGCCGCGCTGGATGGCGCGATGAAACAGCTTTAAGGCCGGGCGGTCGTGGCAGGCGGATTGCCGGCGCGCAAGACGGGGCTTTGTTGGATCCGGTCTTGCGGGTTTTAAACCGCCCAAAAAACCGCCATAATTTCTTCGGCCCGTTGGCCTGAGTCCATTCCTCCACTCCTTTTTCAGGAATCAGTAATGTCGACCGGCGTTTGTGTGGGGACCAACCCAAGTCTGAGAGCCTCCGCTCTGTAAGCCGGACCGGATGCAGCAGTGCGGCCGGCACAAGAGCGGGTTGGAGAGAAACCCGCTCCTGACTCCTTGGGCCTCTGTTGTTTCAGACCGCAACGATATTCACCAGTTTCTTGGGGACGACGATGATTTTCTTGAGTGTCTTGCCCTCGTAATAGGGTTTTGCCTTTTCATTTGCCAGCGCCAGAGCCTCCAGTTGCGGCACAGTGGCGCTTATCGAAACCGTAATGACATCTCGCAGTTTGCCGTTCACCTGCACGGGAATTTCAATCTTGTTCTCTATCAGCACTGCCGGGTCGAACCGGGGCCAGGGGGAGTAGGGCAAGTCGGCAAGCGGGAGGTTGAATGCGGCGAAAAGCTTGTTCCACAGCTCCTCGGCCAGATGCGGCGAGAAGGGCTGAAGTAGCTGCAGGAATGTCTTGAGCGCCTCCACCGGCTTCGTCTCCCAGGTCATGGCCTCGTTGATGAAGACCATCATCGCGCTGATGGCGGTGTTGAAGCGCATCCCGTCGAGATCCTCAGTTACTTTTTTGATGCAGGCATGCAGGGTCTTGAGTTGGGCCGGCGTTGGCGTCACGTCCCGGATTGTCGGGTTGAGCTTGATTAACGCCAGCAAAGAATCGCGGTCCGAGGCCTCGGCGGTGGTCTCCGCCTGCTCGAAATCCGTCTCGGAATTTTCATCCACGAACAGCCGCCATACCCGCCCCAAAAACCGGTAGACGCCCTCCACCCCCTTGGTGTTCCATGGCTTGGTCTCCTGCAAGGGCCCCATGAACATTTCGTAGAGCCGGAAGGCGTCGGCACCGTATTCTCCGAGGATGTCGTCGGGGTTGACGACATTGCCGCGCGACTTGGACATTTTCTGGCCGTCTTCGCCGAGGATAAGGCCTTGGTTGACAAGTTTGAAGAACGGTTCGGCCGTCGAGACCTGGCCTAAGTCAAAGAGGACCTTGTGCCAGAACCGGGCATAGAGCAAATGCAGCACGGCGTGCTCGGTGCCGCCCACGTAGAGATCGACACCGGGCGTGGGGCCGGCAGCCCCGGCCGGCCGCGGCGCGCTTGCGACGGCGCCCCCTGTCGTTCCCATCCAATAGCATTCGGATTCCTTGCCCACGAACGCGTCTGTATTGCGGGCGTCGAGGTAGCGTAGATAATACCAGCAGGAGCCGGCCCACTGGGGCATGGTGTTGGTTTCGCGCACGGAACCGTCCGGCAGGCTGACCCAGTCCTTGGCCCGGGCCAACGGGGGTTCTCCGCCGGGCGCAGGTTTGTAATCCTGGAGGGATGGGGGGAGCAGCGGCAGGGCGCTTTCCGGCAGGGCCTCGTGAGAAAGATTTCCGGCGGCGTCCTTTTTCCAGACAATAGGAAATGGCTCGCCCCAGTAACGCTGCCGGCTGAAGAGCCAGTCGCGCAGCTTGTAATTAATCGTCGCCTGGCCCAGCCCTTTTTCCGCAAGCCAGTCTGTGATCTTCCTTTTGGCCTCGGAGGTGGCAAGACCAGTGATGGAGATTTCCGGACCCGTTGAATTGACAGAAATCCCATGGTCCGTGAACCCTTGCCAGTCTGTTTTGGAATCGGGCGGCTGAACCACCTGCACGACGGGCAGATGGAATTTGGTGGCAAACTCGAAGTCCCGGGTGTCGTGCGCAGGCACGGCCATGATCGCCCCTGTGCCATAGCTGGCGAGAACGTAATCGGCAAGCCAGACGGGAATCCGTCCGCCGTTGACGGGGTTTAGCGCGTAGGCACCGGTGAACACGCCTGTTTTTTCCTTCGCCAGTTCGGTCCGTTCCAAGTCGGATTTTCCGGCCGCAAACCGCTGATAATCCTCCACCGCCTTCTGTTGCGCCGCCGTTGTGATTTGACCCACGAGTTTGTGTTCCGGCGAGAGCACCAGGTAAGTCGCGCCGAACAAAGTGTCCGGCCGCGTGGTGAACACGCGGATCTTTTCCGGCTGCAGCGGATCTGTCCCGGCGCCGGCCCGGCCGTCGCAGGTCTGCGCCGCGATCTGAAATTCCACCTCCGCGCCTTCGCTGCGGCCGATCCAGTTGCGCTGCATTTCCTTGAGCGAATCACTCCAGTCAATGGTGTCGAGGTCCGCCAGCAGTTTTTCCGCATAGGCGGTGATGCGAAGCATCCATTGGCGCATTGGCTTGCGGATGACGGGGAAGCCGCCAACCTCGCTCCTGCCGTCGATGACCTCCTCGTTGGCGAGAACTGTGCCAAGCTCCGGGCACCAGTTGACCGGCGCTTCGCTGACATAGGCCAAGCGCTTTGAGTCCCGATAGGCGCGGCGCTGTTCTTCGGTGGTGCAAGTAAGGGGGAACTTGAGCGTTTCAATGGGCTGCGCCCGGTTTGTTTCCGGATCGAAGCACGAGTTGTAGAGCTTCAGGAAAATCCACTGCGTCCATTTGAAATATTCGGGGTCCGTGGTGGCCAGCTCGCGCGACCAGTCATAGCTGAAGCCCAGGCTTTTGATCTGGCGGGTGAAGTTGGCGATGTTCGCTTCGGTCGTGACGCGCGGGTGCTGGCCGGTTTTGACGGCGTATTGTTCGGCAGGCAGTCCGAATGAATCCCATCCCATGGGGTGCAGCACGTTGAATCCCCGGGCCCGACGGTAGCGGGCGAGAATGTCGGTGGCCGTATAGCCCTCGGGATGCCCGACATGCAACCCGGCCCCGCTGGGGTAGGGGAACATGTCGAGGATGTAAAATTTCGGCGGCAATGATTCCGCGCGGGCGGCTTGGCCGGAAAGTTGATGGCGCAGGCCAAAGGGATGGCCCTCAGGCACGGTATCCCCGGGATTAAAGGCGCGGAAGGATTGGTGTTGATCCCAATGCTGTTGCCATTTGGGCTCGATGAGATGAAACGGATATTGTCTGCGTCCGGATGCCATAAGCCTCAAACTATTGCGGAAATGGGGATGGGAGACAATGGCAGACTTCGGGATTTGCCCTTGCAACCGGACGAAAAAGTTGCATAAATTAACTTCTGCGTCGGCGTCAGCATCTCTCTAGAGATGTGGAAATCTGGTTGGGGTCGTAGCTCAGTTGGTAGAGCGTCTCGTTCGCAATGAGAAGGTCAGGGGTTCAAGCCCCCTCGACTCCACCACCCGGATTTACAGCTTTTCTCCTCAAAAACCCCACTTTCCACTGTAAATCAACGACTTATAGCTGCAATCCACGCTGCAGCCCTCGCTCGCTTAATTGACAATGATTACCAGTGGAACGCAATCAACGCTTGAAATACTGGCGACATTTGGCGACAGTTAAGCGTGAAAATTTCGATCTCTACCGTCACGCTACGAGGCGAAAAGGTCCTTATGGTCAGCTGTGCGCCGCCGGGAAGGGCGCGTATAAGAAAGTATTTCAGGTCCCGAGCCGAGGCTCAGGGAGCGATGATGATGCTGAAAAAGGAGTTCACGGCGGACGCGGGTTTCTTTACCGGTATCAGCCCCGCAGACCGATGTGACCTCGAATGCGCATGGCGAGCCGCTCAAGGGTCCGGAAAGACCGTATCCGAGATTGTCAGGCAGAGCTTAGCCAAGTCGTCATCAAACGTCACGCTAAAGGCGGCGGTGGAGCTTTTCCAGGAGGAACGCGAAAAACAACAGGTCTCCAAGCGGACCTCTGAAGCGCTTTATTACAACTGTGCGGCTTTTTTGCGAGGTCGCGAGGTGCGAGCGATTTCTTCAATCACAAGAGGCGAGATTGTTGAATATCTCAAGCCGTATTCAGGACGCACCTACAACACCTATCTGGCATCCCTACGGACATTCTTCAAGTGGGCGGTTGCAAGCAAACTCACAACCGAGTCTCCGGCTGACTCGGTTATTAAAATCAAAACTCGCAACCTGCAAGATGACGACCTAGAGCCTGCGATTCTGAGCGTGGACCAGTGTCGAAGACTCTTAAGATCGGCGATTCAGGTCGATCCGGGAATGGTGGCTTACATCGCTGCCTGCCTCTTCGGCGGTCTTCGGCCGGAACGTGAGGCTGCGGGGCTGAGCTGGCGCGACGTTGGGGATCAGGTCTTGGTCATGGCCAAAAACGCAAAGTCCCGCCAGCGCCGGTGGGTTTCCAACCCCCTCCTGATGGAGTGGTTGGCGTTTGGCGCCATCGCCTGCGCCGGCGCATTGCCCGTAGTGGGATGCCGGTCCCGCATGGAGCGTGTGCGAAAGGATGCGGGGCTGCTCACCGGATGGGGGCATGACTGCATGAGGCACACTTTCGCGTCCATGTTTATGGCGACGCATGGCGCTGAAAAGACGATCGCCCAGCTGGGGCACGGAAACTACGACATGCTCTTCCGTCATTATCGCGCGTTGGTTCCGGAGGCGGTCGCCAAGGAGTTTTGGTCAATGAGGCCATCCACCTTGATTCCCAAGTCAGCAACGCCCTAGAGAAGGAGACGGCTGTCCATAATTCGGATAGGGGAGCGACCCGTCGGGCTGCCATTCTGTGCCGGTTCGGGGTAGGCGCTGCCGCTGGTGGGCTGATTTTTTAAGCGTTTTCGGCGGAAGACCTTGCCACTGTTCTAGAACTGAAAAACACGGACTCCTTATCCGCATTTCTTGGATTGCAAGTGGCTTGAATATAGCTGCTTGGGTTTGGTTCTGTAAACTTGGCCAAAACAAAAGTGGGGACAACAATCGCTTTTTATGAATAAGGAGATCTACCTTAGAATCCTTGCCCTGAGTGACGAGGAAAAAAAGAAAGCCGCCGAAGAGCTGGAGAGGCGTGCTGCTATTATTCGATCTTTGCTGCCTTCTTTGAACGGCGGCGTGGTTTTGCAGAAGCCACATCATCCAGGACTTCATGGGAGATTTGATCCGCCAAATCAGAGGTTTCTGAACTGAGTTTGCTTTTGGCGGAGGGCTTTTTGGAGGCTTTTTCTGCCGCCAGTTCGGCGGCCATGGCCACCGCGATGCGTTCAAGCATTGCCGCCTTGTGTTTGGTGACATCCTTGCTGATCAACCCTCCATAGCGGGCGACACAGTATTCGATGACTCCGGCTATGCCCATCCCAGTCTTGCGGCCCATGTCTTTCAGGGTTTTCGCCATATCGGCGTCGCATCTGAAATTTATCTGGTGCTTTTTGTTCATTGTTAAGATTTTTTTTTGATCACAAACCCAAAGACTGGCCGGTGCAATCGCCGTTATGTATAGCACATTTGCGGGCGTTGTCTATTTTTTTGTTATCAAAAGCTATGCAAGCGCATAGTCTAATTGAGTCTCGGCAAATCGCTGGGAATCATCGGCGAGCCGCTGATGGGATCGGAGTAATGACACTATGAAAAAGGCAAGCTTGCGCAAGTCGGAGCAGATTAATATCCGGATCAGTCCCGCACTTCTAATGATTCTAAGGCGCCTCCAGCGTTGCACAAAACTCAACGCCACCCGGGTGATTGAATCCTCACTGTTGAAACACGCCAGAGAATTCAATCTTAGCTCAGGGGAGGTCAAATGAACCTGGATCAATGCCTGACGCTTGAGGAGGCGGCGGCTTTATTAAGGATTTCAACCGGGGATCTGCTGAGGAAGTCACACGGAAGAAAGCCGGTGATTCCAGCCTACTGGCTTGGCCCGAAGACGGTGCGGTTTCATCCACGCGTGATCTTCGCAAAGCTCGCGCTGGAAGCGGGGATTTCTCCAAAGGCGGTCGAACTGTCGTTCGCTGCGCCCCTGCAACCCGTGGAGCCGCCAGCGCCATGAACCAGCACCCATCCGTTAGGCCCAAGCTCAAACACGAGCCGGGGATCTGCGGCATTTGTCGCGGTCTGACGCTCATGAGATGGCACGATATGGAGATAGGGGTCTCATTCGGCGACTGCTGCCGTCGCGAAGTGGTTCTGGCAGACCGTGCGTTGACTGCCTCATGGCTGGGATTAAACCGCCCCACATCCCCGATACCACGATGAACCCGTTCGCTCAGAAAGGCTTCGTCGAAGTCACCCCGGGGCAGCTCTCCAGGGTGGTCATTGTTGATGGCAACCCGCACTCCGCAGCCGCGAAGGCAAGGCTGTCGATAACGCCAAGCTCCGACGAGTCGAAGCTGAACAAGACTGAACGCGCCTATTTGCAGGTTTTGCGGGCTCGTGGATTCCATTTCGTCGGCA
>CAIQOK010000157.1 GCA_903873415.1 uncultured Verrucomicrobiota bacterium
CTAGGATTGGAACCGTGAGCACTGCCGAGGTGAAAAACCTCACACCGCAAGCCTGGGTCAGGTAGCGGGCCAAGACATCCGAACCTTCTTGATCAGGAAATCTGCGCACCCTGAGGCATGGATCCGCCGGTCGGATACTTTCGTTCTACCTGAGCAATGGCCTGCATCACCCGCTCGATGGCGATGTCCTGATAGTAGCGGCTCGGATGCGATCGGCACTTGCCCTCAAAAGCAACAATTGCAAACCGGTAGCGCCACAGTTCGGCAAGCTAACGCGCCTTGTCAGCGGCATCTCCGGTCCCTGAGCGAGTAGAAGGAAAGGTCAGTGTCCACAATTCCCCAAGGGTGGGAAACGTCGCCACTTCGCCTTCGGTGCCACTCCGCATGTCGATGGCATAGATACCAAGACCGTTTGTGGCATAGGTGTGGCGGAGAGACAGCTTCTGCTCGTAATCTTTGGCCTGCCCCACCCCTTCGGTCAGCTCGTGTCCCATCGCCTTGGCCTTAACCACCGCCAGCTTGGTGTTGCGATATCCCAAGACGTAGTCCGCAGCAAGCGCCTTGCCATGCCTCCCTTGCCCTTGGATCCGGCCCGGGGCGATGGAATACTCTCGTCGGATGCGACTTCCCCCAATCACACCTCAGCCGGCGGCTGTCAGCGCAGGATCGATATGCTCGGCTCTGTTTTCGGCTTCGTTCATCCGGTTTTGCTTTTAAAGAAAAATCAGGCCCAGAATGGCACATAACTCCGGCAGCGGGTCGAGGTTTGGGAGGGATCAGCCGGCTTGATTTTGCCAGCGTCCACCGTGGCCGCAATAATCTGGGAAACCGAGGCCATCTTGTCTTACAGCAACTTGAACCGCTCGCGCAGGCTTTGATTGGTCGTCTTTTCATTCATCACATAGCACAGACAGCAATTTTGGTGACGGGCCCGAATGCGGTCGTTGCGATCCATCTCATCCAGATCCTGGTGCGCGAACAGCACAGCCGAGGTTCGCCGTTTCCCGACGCGAAAATCCGGTACGGGCAATTGAAACACATCTGTCGCGGAGTAGCCCCAATAGCCGCTCCGGCGAGTGTGTCATAACAAATTTCCGCGATGCCCACTTCAGCTGACAACCGGCCAGCTCGCGGGCCGTTTCGAGGCATGAGAAAACTGTTTACACGCGGAAATGCCGCAAAGATGGCCAGACGATCCAACGCCGCGAGGAAGGCGCTGAGCCTCATTTAGGGCGCTTCAAGCGGGCCTTGGGCGAAGGATGAGCGGGGGCTTCCGGCAAGCCGTCCTCGATAGGAAACGGAAAATATTCACGCGCGTTCTGATAGCAAATGTTCGCAAGCAGCGGCCCCAGCAGGGAATCCTCGGCGGGGATCTCACCGCACTCCACATCGCGCCCGATAAGGTTGCAGAGGGTGCGGCGGAAATATTCATGACGTGGATAGGACATGAACGAGCGCGAGTCGGTGACCATGCCAACAAAACGGGAGAGCAGACCGAGGTTGGAAAGCGCGTTGATCTGCCATTTCATCCCCTCCTTCTGATCAAGAAACCACCAGCCCGAGCCGAACTGCAGCTTGCCGGGCACGGTGCCGTCCTGGAAATTGCCGAGCATGGCCGCCAAGGCGTAGTTGTCCGCCGGGTTGAGGTTATAAACGACCGTTTTTGGAAGTGCGTTTTCCTGATCCAACCGGTCGAGATAGGCCGAAAGCGCGGCGCACTGCGGAAAGTCCCCGATGGAGTCAAAGCCGGTATCCGGTCCGAGTTGTTTGAGCAAGCGTGTGTTATTGCCGCGCAAAGCGCCAAGATGAAGCTGCTTGACCCATCCTTTTTCGGCGTCGAGCCGGCCGAAAAAGAGCATCATAAAAGAGGCAAACCGGGCCGACTCAAGAGGTGAAACCGCCGCGCCACGCCGCGCCTTGGCGAACACCGCCGCGGCGGCCTTTTCGCTGCAAAAATCCGCAAAACACTGGTTGAGCCCGTGATCCGAAAGCCGGCAACCCCGGGCATGAAAAAAATCATGCCTGAGCTTCAAGGCGGAGAGAAAATCAGCGAACCGGGCAATATCCACATTGGCGGCCGCAGCGAGTTGGCCGACCCAAAGATTGAAAGCGACGGGCTGATGGACCGCCAGCGCCTTGTCGGGCCGATAGGCGGGCAACATCCGGGTGGGATGTCCGCTGGCGGCAAAGAGGCGGTGATATTCCAGAGAGTCCACGGGATCGTCCGTGGTGCAGACGACCTTGACTTTGAATTTCTTGAGGATTCCCTGGGTGCTCAGCCCGGGGGCGGCCAACTGCTCATTGGCGCGGTCCCAGATGCGCGCCGCGCTGGATTCATTGAGTAATTCGTGGATTCCGAAATAGCGGCTTAATTCCAGATGCGTCCAGTGATAAAGGGGATTGCGCAGGGTCTGGGGCACGGTGGCGGCCCAAGCCTGAAATTTGGCCTGAGGCGCGGCTGCGCCGGTGCAAAATCCTTCCCCCACCCCGTTGGCCCGCATGGCGCGCCATTTGTAGTGGTCGCCTTCCAGCCAGATTTCAGAGAGGTTCTTGAACTGCCGGTTCTCCGCCACGTCCTTGGGCGAGAGATGACAGTGATAATCAAAAACAGGCTCGTCAGCGGCGAACTGATGGTAGAGCCGCCGTGCGGTGGGGGTCTGGAGCAGGAAATCGGTGTGGATGAACTTCATAATCGGCGCCTCACCTTGGATTTTTATTTAACCCCGGCAAAGAGCGGCTTGAGATGCCGTTCAAACAGATTTCCAGTCACGTTCCGGGCAATCACCGACTCGTGCCGCGCCAGCGCGTTGAGATACCGGTCCCCTTTCTTGGCAGCCACCTTGAAGCTGACATGAAGCAACTGGCGGAAACTGGGGTTGAATGCGGGATGAACCGGATCATGACGGAGGGCGGAGACAAACTGCTCCGACGTCCAGGCGTTGACCTCCTCCGCGCAGGGCAGACGGGATTTGTCGATGTCGATCACGGTTGCGTAAGGGGCGCAGAACTCGTCGACCTGCCCGATGGCGGCGGCATAAATTTCGCGGGCCATGTCCAACCCGTCCCCACCCGCCTCCGCCAGGCCGATGAGTTCCTCCAGCCATGTGGTGCCGGCGGTTTTGAGATGCAGCCCGGCGCCGGTCCGGATGAGGGCGCGCCGGATGGGTTCGTAGATGGAGAACTTGTCACTGCCGGAATGCACGCTCAGCTTGAGAGTGGGCGGCAAACCGAATCGTTCCACAGCAAAGGCGATGACTGCCAAGTCCTCATTGAACTCCCGCTCAAACTGCGCCACGTCGCCAACGTAGTCGACGCCCTTGTTGAAGCGCCCGGTGAATTTGGGGGCGATGGTCTGAAGCGGAACACCCTCATCGGCCAATGCCGCCAAAATAATGAGCAGTTCTGGCGGAGTCTGCGGACGTTCGGTTTCATCCATGGAAACCTCGGTGACAAAATGAGCCGGACCTTTGGCTGCGGCAATATGACGGTAAATTCGGCCCGCCTCCTGCGCCGAAAGCAGGAATTGATTGGCCACCCGCTCGAATTCAGCGCGCGTGATTTCAAACGGCCCGCCAATCTGCGGAATGACCACCGTGCCGATGAGTTCAGGATGCCGACCGGCGAAGGCCGCCACATCCACAGCCGCAGCCGCCTGCCCGATACTGTCCGCAACATCAATGGTGAAAAAATCTGAGTGGGGAATAAACCGGTCCACCGTCTCCAAGCGGATGTGGTCGGCGTCCACGTGATAGGCCCCCTGCCAGTGCAGCGCCCCGATGGCGGCGTCGGCGGCTGCGCGTGGGCCCGAGGGGTGCGTGCCTATGAAGGAGTGCTCGCGATTGGACTTGTTCCAGACGGGAACGATTTCAATTCCAAGCCGTGCGGCTTGCAGACAGGCTTCAAGTTGCGCCCTGCCCTGACGGGCGAAGCGGTCCCCCATGCCGAAGGAAAACCTTCCCAGTTTCAAATAGTTGTTCATGCTCGTGATTGATTTACCGCTCTGAGAATAAGGATCACAGCCCCCCATTGCAGCAGAAAATGGCTAGCGAAAGGTGCGTTGATCGGCACCAGTTCGCGGCGGGCAACCACACGGATAAAAATCTGAAACCTGCAAACCTCCCCGCCGCGCTCTGCGCACCCGGACCAAAATTTTTCAGGGTTTTTCCCTTCCAACCAATTCCCTCACATAGGAATGCCCAATGCCCCGGTGCCGGATGAGGACGCGGAAAAAACAAGGGCCCCGGCAAATCCCGACGGTAACGGAAGGCTGCGAATCCCCCACAGCCTGTGATCCTCCGGCCCGGTCGGTAAGCGGAGTAATTGCGGTGCCTTGCCCGGGGTGAGACTAACCTCGATGGCCGCCAGGTCATCAGTCAACCCAATACCAGTGGCTTTGAGGTAGGCCTCCTTGCGGGTCCACCCGGCGAAAAACGCCTCCTGCTGTTGCGCGTCGGGCAATGATCTCAATTCACAAAGCTCCTGGGGCGAGAAAATCCGGCCGGCCAGAACCGGCCAATCGTCGAACACCTGAACACGTTCAATGTCCACGCCCACCTCGCGCCCCCGCGCCAAGGCCATGACCGCAAGGCCGCCTGAGTGAGAAAGGTTGAACCGGAAATCCCCCGCCCGAGTGTGCTGAATAAGAAATGGCTTGCCGCGGAGTTGGCAACCAAAGGACACCATCCCAGGTTCGCAGTTTAAACACGCCCCAAAAATCTGCCGGATCAAAACGCGGCCAAACACAAATTGGCGGCGCGCTTCTCTCACCCCGAACCGGTCCGCGCGCCCGCGCTCCTCCGCGCTGAGCAGATGGATCATTGCGCTGAGATCCGCATCTTTCAATGGTTCTGCGGCGGTCCACACCTGAACTTCGTCCGCATCCAGCGCTGCCGCAGCGCATCGGGCCCGGATGGAATTGTCCCACTGGTCAAATGAAATCCGCATTGGACCCTGCTCCTTGCGCCGGCCGGCTTGTTGATTTCCCCTGAGCCCGGCGCAACGCGCTCATCAAGGACTCCCCCAGAACAGCCAAGTGTTCCGGGGAATGAAAGATCTGGTGATGTGTTCCCGCCACCGGATGGAAAGAGACTCCACCCCGCGCCATGTATTTCCAATAATGCCTCCAAATTGGGTTGGCATTCCCGCTCACAAAGAGATCCACCTTGCCGGGATATCGACGAATCCGATAGCTTGCGGCCACGGCATGATAATAGTCGTAGAATCCAAGTATTTGAGGGGCTTTAACTTGGAGCGTAGGCGGAGCGGTGACAACCAGTTTCTTCGCGCGGCGATTATGACCGGTCAAATACCTTAGCGCAGCCCAACGACCCCGAAGGTAATCAAGCCGGTCCCGATTTGGCCGGCCCCACCATTGCCTCAAATGCAAGAGGCAGCGTCCGGGAAGATAGGCCGCCAAACGCCAAACATGAAAGATCCAGGGAACATGCCCAATCGGGCCGCTATCCAAAAGAGCGAGCAGTGCGACACGCTGCCCCCCACGCTCAAGTTGTTGGGCAACCTCATAAGCAATCACCCCACCCATCGAATATCCACTCAGATAGTAGGGCCCCACAGGCTGGAACGATCGGATCTCCTGAACATAGTGAGAGGCCATGTCTTCCACGGAAATATGCCGCGCCAGCCGGCCGTCCAGCCCGACAGCCTGAATGCCGTAGGCAGGCTGGTCCGGATCAAGAAATTGGGTCAAATCCAGAAAACCATAAACATCCCCACCCACGCCGTGCAGAAAGAAAATCGGAGGCCTCTTTCCCTGAGACCGCAACGGCACCAGCGAACTCCAGGGCGGCTCCCAGTCCTTCTCCCCCAGCCGCCGCGCCAGCGCTTCGATAGTGGGCGACTGGAACAAAGCCGCTATGGGCAACTTGCATCCGAATACCTTCTCAACTTGCCCGGTCAACCGCACCGCCGTCAGCGAGTGGCCGCCCAGATGGAAAAAGTTGTCCCGCACGCCCAACTTCTCGCGGCCCAGCACCGCCTTCCATATCTCCACCAAGTCCCGTTCGATTTGGCTGCGTGGCGCGAGGTAATCCGTCCCCGAGACGAGTTCCACCGCATCGTTCTTTTCCAGGGCCTTGCGGTCCACCTTGCCATTGGGTGTGAGCGGCAGCGCAGGCACCGAAAAAAACCGCGCAGGCACCATGTAGTCCGGCAGCTTTACGCCCAGCCAATCGCTCAATGTTTTGGCGGAAGTCGCAGTGGAATCTCGTAGAACAACGAACGCCTTCAGAACCTTATCTCCATCAACCCCTTCCTCTCCTACCTGCGCCAACACTGCACATTCAGTCACGACCGGATGCATGCACAACACCGCCTCAATCTCCCCCAATTCAACCCGATAGCCGCACAGTTTGATCTGAAAGTCAGCGCGGCCAATAAAATCAAGGTTGCCATCGGCCAGCCAGCGTCCCAAGTCGCCAGTACGGTAGAGGCGGGCGCCGTGCTGGCCGCTCAGGAAATCGGGCACAAATCGCTCAGCGCTCAGTTGCGACCGGTCCCAATAGCCGCGGGCGAGTGTATGACCGCCGATATAAATTTCGCCCGTTTGGCCGCGCGCTACCGGTCGTTTTTCCGAATCCAGAAGATGAACGGTTCGCGGACCCACGGGCCGGCCGATTGGGATTCTGGCAGCATTGTCACCGCCTGGCGGCAGTGCCGGCACATCGTAAGCCATGGTGAACATGGTTGTTTCCGTGGGGCCGTAGCGGTTGACCAATCGCACGCCGGCCAGTCGCATTTGCCTCCAGCGCGACACAGAGGCCGCCGGCATGATATCGCCACCAACCATCAGCAAACGCAGCGAGCCCAGTGGATTACCCCTGTCTTGATCGGTGAATGTCTCAACCCATTTTCGCCAGTATGCCGCTGGGAGGTGCACCACGGTCAGGTGCAATTCCTGAATGAACCGGCCAAAGCAGGCTGGGTCCACTATCTTTGCGGCGCTCAAAACCACCGTGGCCCCTGCCAGCAGAGGAGTCAGGAGCTGGTCGATGCCGACATCAAAGCCGAAGCTTGCAAGCTGCAATACCCTGTCGCTGCATTTGAGTTGCCAGAATTCAATGGCTGCGAAGGCGAAATTCAGATAAGCCTCCTGCGTAATCAAAACCCCTTTGGGCAGGCCGGTGGATCCAGAAATGTAGATGGCATAGGCCAGGTTCTCCGGCTTTATTGGGGGCCTGGCAGCAATATCCAGCCCGACCGCTGGAATAGAAGGCAACAATTGATCTAGACATAGCGTGCCGGGGCCGGCGGCGGGAAACTTGGTGCGCAAAGACGATTGCGTCAGCATCCAAGAGACAGGGATGTCAGTCAGAATGAATTCAAGCCGCTCCCGGGGCAGATCCGTTTCCAAGGGCACCAGAGCAGCTCCGGTTTTCAACACCGCCAAGCACGCGATGGCCAGCTCCAAAGAACGCTCAAGACAGATGCCCACCATCACTTCCGGCCCCACGCCCAATCCGAGCAAATGTTGCGCCAGCCCGCCCGCACGGGTATCAAGTTCACGGTAGGTCAGCAAGTCTCCAGCACATTCAATCGCCACGGCCGTGGGCGAACGCTCCACCTGCTTTTCAAAACGCTCTGCTATGCTCATGCTCTTTCGTAGCGCCCGTGATTTGCCACCCTATGTTCCCATAGTCAACGACCCTTGGCATCAAGGAGGGCTGATTGGTCGAACCACACTGAGTCGCGATGAGGCCTGGGCTGGGTCTTTAAGGTGCGCCTCCTGACTCCGTGACTCCAAACAACCAAGCGAATACGAAGGCCGGGACTGGACGGACCGCAATACCGGCCTGCTAACCAGCAAGGTCACAGTGTCCAGTTTCAAACATCAGTAGTTTACGCAAGGGAAAAACTACTGCTTGATCCGACAATGGAAAGGAAAAAACTTCAGCCGGGAATTCTCTCAGAGGCGGCATGGCCCGCGCAGTCCCACTCGAGCTCAAACCACCGACTTCCAGTCGGATTGGGCAGTGACGCGCCTGTCCGCTTTCGCTGGTTTCGTGGTTGAGCAAGCCGAACCAGAGTGAGTCCGCGCATTGCCCCCTTGACGGAATCATGAGAGCTGACGATCGGGCATGCCAATTCCCGGAGGATGCGGCCAGCTGACTGCAGGGGCTAGCCGAAGACTTTTCAAGAAAAGCAGACAGGTAGGCTTAACCGACGGCCCGTCGGCGCGGAACAAATCCCGCTTGATGGTACGCTTCTGCGGGCGACGAGTATAAGTTGAACCTTGCGGTCGATATCGTTAGTATTCAATTCCAATCTCAAGCACCGGATGAGGGCACAGGGACTCGGAAGAGCACGAGAACAAGAGATGAACACTGATGGGAAAACAAATCCGTCCCCGCACCGGCTGCGGGTGATCCTGATCGGGCGGAACCCCGGGTTCACACTGGTTCGGATCTGCCTGCTGGTGGCCTTGGTGTTTTTGCTTCGGGCCTATGTCGTGCTCCCGGTGCGAATGCAGGGGATCAGCATGCTACCCACCTACCCGGCCTGGGGCGTCAATTTCGTCAACCGTCTGGCCTACCATCGTAGCGATCCGCAACGGGGTGACGTGGTGGCGATTCGGACCGCAGGTGAAAGTGTGATGTATCTAAAACGCATCATCGGATTACCCGGAGAGAGTGTGGAGTTCCGTCATGGTCAGGTCTTTATCAACGAGCAGCCGCTCATCGAGCCTTATCTGAAAAAGCCCTGCCACTGGGAGATGCCTCCCACCCCCGTCGGTCCAGAAGAATATTTTGTGGTCGGGGACAACCGATCGATGTCCCAGGAAGACCACACGCACGGGCGGACCCAGCGACGGAGGATCGTGGGGCGGGTTCTGTTATGAGACGTTCCTTGGGCATCCTGTTGCTTGTGGCGGGCCTGGCGGGCTTGGGACTCTGGGCCTGGCGCTATTTCTTTCCGAACCCGGAACAGGTGATCCGGAGCGGCCTGCGCCGGATGGCGCAATTGGCGTCGTTTCGGGCCAATGAGGGCCCTCTGGCAAAACTGGGTAATGCGCAGGAACTGGCCAGCTTGTTTACCGGCACGGTGGAAGTCAAAGTCGATTTGCCCGGGCACGGCCCGATGCGGGTGGCCGGGCGGGATGAGCTTATGAAATCGCTACTGGCCATCCGGCAGAGAGTTAGCGCCCTGCGGGTGGATTTTCTGGATGTCAACGTGCAGTTCGAGGCGGGAGGCGACACGGCCATCGCGAATTTGACGCTCAAGGCGGCGGTGCCCGGGGAAAGGGATTTTGCTGTGGAGGAGTTTAACTTCCACCTGCGCCGCTCCGGGCGGAGATGGCTGGTGGAGCTGGTGGAGACGGTAAAAACTCTTTCAGAGCGGTCGCGAGAGCGAGGTGACCGGCTGACCGCCGGGTTTGCCGCATAAAACCGACGCATGCCGACTGGCGCCCTGAAGGCAGACAAGCAGACGGGCTGACCAAGCCACGGCTAATCCCAGCCGCTGCCGTTTTGGAAAAAAAGACACCTCAGTCAGCTTGAACAAACCCTCAAGCGGCTTTCGGCATTTTACGGGTCGGACGGTGTAAAAAAGCGGCTATGGGATTTTTCGGTGGCGGAACGGGATTTTCGCATCACCGCAGTCGGGCCGCAATCGTCGGCTGCCATCAAGCACCACCAAGCCCACCGGACCACAGCGCCAGCGGCAGCGCGTCCCGTTCGTTGTTTGGCTATTGACCAATATGCCGGGTTTGCTTAAGCTACCCACAGTAATTTTACTATCATGAAACAACTGTTTACTTCCGCATTCACCATGGTTGCTGCAGCGATCTCGCTTCAGGCTGCTCCCGTCAACATCAAGATCACCAACGTCCACATGTGCTGCCCAAGTTGTGTCAAGGGCGCCGAAAAGGCCGCGGCAGGAGTCCCGGGTGTCTCGGCAATGGCCGACCAGCAAACTGGATACGTCAACCTGGCCGGCCCGGATTTCCCCACAGTGCAGAAGGCCGCCGATGCCCTGATGGCGGCGGGATATTTCGGGAACAGCAACGAATTGACCGACATCAATGGCAAACCCTTGATCAAGATGACCGACCAGAGCGGAGCCACTGGAACGAAGGTGAAATCGCTCAAGGTCCAAGGGGTGCATCTGTGCTGCGCCAAATGCGTCAAGGCTGTGACCGCAGCGCTGGCCACCGTCCCGGGAGTGACAACCAACACGGCAGCCAAAGGGGCCACCTCATTTGAAATCAGCGGTGATTTCAACGACAAGGCCGTCTTTGCCGCGCTGCAAAAAGCCGGATTGACGGGCAAGATCGGCAAATAATCCGCCCCGCCCTCATTTTCCCCCTCGACTGGAATTCCAGCGAGGGGTTTTTCTTTTTCCGAAGTGCTTTGATGGGAAGGTGGGCGCGCGCCAAACCTTGCAAATGAAAGCCGAACCGAAAGCGGCCATGAATGGGGATCTGCGCACTTGCCCCCCAACCGAGCAAGTTGTGTTCTCCCATCAGGTTTTCCAACTTGCAGCTCAGGCTCCAAGTCCTTGTGGCAGCCACGGGTCCAAGCAGGCCAGGATGGCGCCGCCCGGTTTCCAAAGCACTCGCCGGGACGGCCCGAGGCGCGCCCCAAAAAGGGCTTCGCATTTGACATCGCAGCGGCGCAAACCCAAGCTGGCAGACAGCGGTTTCATAGCCGGAGCAATAAGATTTTATGATTGAAAAGATTGGATTTGTCGGAGTGGGCCGGATGGGGGCCAACATGGCCCGCCGCCTGCAAGAGTGCGGCTATTCGGTGACGGTGGTGCATGACGCGAATCAGGCCGCGGCGCAATCGGTGGCGGAGGAATTGCATTGCACCGCGACCCAACACCTCCACGAGGTCACCGCCATGGCTGACGTCATCCTGACTGTGGTGAGTGATGATGCCGCCATGAAACAGATCTACCAAGGCGGCCTGCTCAAAAGGGCCCGCGGCAAACTCTTCATCAACTTCGCCACCATCACCCCGGCGGTCCACCGCTGGGTGGAATCCAAGTGCCTCTCCAAGGGCGCCGATTCTCTGGAAGCCTGCATGGCTTCGAGCATCACACAGGCGCGACAGGGCTCCCTCTATTTAATGTGCGGTGGGAAGCCAGAGGTCTACGAGCGGGCCCGCCCCCTCTTGGAAAAGCTCGGTCCGAGCCCCCGTTACATAGGAGAGTCGGGCAAGGCTGCGGAAGTAAAGGCTCTGGTAAACATGGTGATGAACACCAACACAGCCGCCTTGGCGGAAGGATTGGGGCTGGGCTCGGCCTTGGGGCTGGATCTGACCATGTTGCGCGAGGTGTTCGGGCAGACCGGTGCGCGATCGGGTGTCTTGCAAACTGATGGGGAAGACATGCAGAACCGGGATCACAGTTGTTTCTTCTCCGCCGCGCATGCCGCCAAGGATTCAGGCATTGCGCTCAAACTCGCGCGGGAAGAAGGGCTCCACCTGCCAGTGGCCGCCGCCACGTTGAAGCAATACCAGCGGCTGGTCAAAGCGGGCTTGGGCGAACTAGACAAGTCAGGAATCGCGGAATTGACCTTTCCGGGCCGGACCAATTGAACCTGGATCAGTGCGCCGCGCTGGATGTGTCCGGCCGGGCTGGAGGCTTTTTCTGGAAGAGTGCCCGCCACTTGGCGGTACAAACAAAAATCCCGGCTCATCTGACGATGAACCGGGATTAAGAAAAGGGATTTTTACTTCTTCTTATCCCAGTTGTGTTCTTTGATCATCTGATCCAACAGGAGCTTGGCCGGAGCGTCCTCGGGGATTGACCCTGATTTGACGAGGTATTTGCAGATATCACGCAGATGCTTGATTTCGTCCTTCTTGCCGGCGAGTTGCTCGGGGGTCAACGTCTGCAGACCAGCCATATATTTTTCTGAAAGACGCTGAGCCTTGCCCATGGTGTCTTCGTCCTGGTCATAGACGAGGGATTCCGCCAGGCGCAGCATCTCGGGGAGCGGATTGTTCGGATCCTTCAACTTGGCGGCGTCCTCGCGGATTTCCGCGGCAATTTGCGCGCGCTTGGCCCTGGTCGCTTCGGTGCTCAGATATCCATCCGTTCCGCCTTGAGCGGGACGAGGGGGAAGGGAGCGATACCAGATATTGCGGTAGCGGACGGGGTTGCCATGATCCTGCAGTTTGAGCGGGCCGACATCGGGAAACGGGCCGGATTTCGTGCGGGCCTTATGCCCCGTGCCGCCTTCGATCATGGTGGCATCCTGCACCACCACCCCGTTGAGGAATACCGTTACGTGCCCCGGATCCAATGCGACACCCTCCTTGTAAATCGGATGACGAAAGACGATATCATAAGCTTGGAACTGGCCGGGCGCGCGCAAGGCGTTGGCCATGGGCGGATTAACCCCGTAAACCGATCCGGCAAAACCGTCCGCGTAGGTTGGATTGTCGTAGTTGTCCAAGACCTGCACTTCCATGAGCCCCATGAGGAAGACGCCACTGTTACCGCGCCCCTGACTCTCCCCCTGCACTTTCACCGGAGCAGCCCACTCCACGTGCAACTGGCAATCCCCAAACTTCGATTTGGTGCGGATGTAGCCAGAGCCGGGAACGCATTCCATGGCTCCGTCCTTGACCACCCACTTGGTGGGCTGGCCTTCGCCCTGATCGGCCTCCCATTGGGAAAGGTCGGTGCCGTCAAAGAGCACGACAGCGTCCGATGGCGGCTTGCCGGGCTGGTCCTGGGAGCTAAAAGTCCCGGGTGTGACCAGCTTGGGCTGAGGCCGGTTATGATCGTGAATGGCCCAAGGATGATGTTCATCGGGCGCGTCACCGTAAAATGCGGAACCGACATCGGCGGCTTGGGCGGTGGTGGCGGCCGCAACTAGGGCGGAGAGCAAGGAGGGAACAGAATTGAGCTTCATAATATTTGAATTGGCAGCGGGTTTTTTAAATGTCCCAAGCCGCAAAGTCCAGCCTTCTCTAAACCGCCCCGCGAGTTAACACCAGGCAGCGCCAAAAAACCCGCGTGGAACTGTTTTGACGGGCGTGATTCCGACAGACCCCGGCCCGACCGTTTCACTCGCCGGATCGGCGCGCGCCAACCCGCCTGAACAAGGGGTAGGGACGGGATGTTTGAACCGAAGCGACAGCTCTGAGCAAAGCAGGTGGAGAACCGCCCCGGTGGCAGATGTGGTTTGTGCCGCAGCCTACTGCCCCCGTCCCACGTAGTTATCCGAGTGCCGCTGATGTTCCTGCCAGTTGACGCTGTAAATTTTGGCCAGACCCGTGTCGTGAATCACCAGCAGATTCTCGGCATTGCTGTTTTCGGCCGCCTTGGTGAAATTGAACGACCCGGTCAAAATCGTCTCCCCGTCGATGACCATGATCTTGTTGTGAGCGATGCTGTGCCTTGCGTCAATGGAGGTGGCGATGCCATTATGCGCGACAAAATCGGCGGAGCTGTACTTTTCCGTCCGCTGGGATTTGTCCAGGATCACCTCCACTTTGACTCCGCGGCGTTTGGCATCAACCAGAGCTTGGGCGATGGGGGGTGAGGTGAAGGAATAGGCCTGAACGAGAACCGAACGGGACGCCCGGTTGAGGTTTTCAACCACTGCTTCCGTGCAACCGCCGTGCGGTGAGAAGAAGACCTGCACCTTGTCCACCGCAGTGGCGGCCGAGGTCAGTCCGGCCAGAACAAGGGCGAGAAGAAAGAATTTCATCCCCGGTATTCTAAGGAAAAACCCATCCGATTGTCAGCAGCATTTCGACGGGGCTTCGGCCTGCCCGGTCGCGGGCTTGGGGATTATCCCACTGCGCCCGAAAAAATTTAACCCCTGGGAGCAGCCCCTCCCCCGGCAAATCAAACATGATCAGACAAGTCCGGGCGGATCATGCGTGGGGGATCCACCGCCACGGCATTGGTTTTCCGGATTCGTTCACGCACAATCCCGCTATGTTCCCGCAACCCGTAGAACTGCCCGGCAAAGGAAGCAGAAAGCCGCAACCGGCGCAAATTGGTGGTTGCGCGGCACTCCAACCTGTTGGTAGCGTTCCGTTGAAGAGGATTTAACAGGTCGTGGAAATAATGAGGCATCAAGACAACCAATACCAGACAGGCTCGAACCTGGCATTAGTCCCCTTGGGCGGCGGGCAGGAGTTTTGCCTCCGTGGAATCTCTATTGGCGGGGTCCGTTTTTTCTTTTTCAAAAACCGCACCGGCGGTAGTGTGGCTCAGGCGTGAGTGGATTCATCCCAAAAAACCTATGGCATCCAGGCGAAGGACTCATCAAGCAACCCCGGTATCCACAACGCCCCCTTCACCGGTCGCGGCTCCGGCTAACCCACAGCCGCAGGCCCCCGGAACAGCACCGACCCCTGGCAATCCACCCGGCAGTTGCCCCTCGACTGATTCGATGCAAACGGTCTCTTGCGGAACGAAGCCCGCGATTCCGACCGCGCCACCGGCCGTAGCCGGGCAAACTGCCCCGGGGACCGGGCTGGAGAAGAGCCCCGATTTTTCCTTAGCCGCCGCTGACGCATTGCCAACAACTCCGGGAGAAGAGCCCGGGAACCCAACACCGGTTTCCGATCCGCACTCAGAATCGAGCGGAACTTCCTTCGCGCCGGAGACGGAAATGACCACCACCGCTTTGGCAGCGTCTGTGGAAGCGCCACAAATAAATCCGGAGCCCGCACCTGCTGCGCCGCCGTCAATCCGGCCGATGTTCGTGGTGATGATCACCCCGGAACTGGCGCCTGTGGCCAAGGTGGGCGGGCTGGGCGACGTGGTTTACGGACTGAGCCGCGAACTGGAACTGCGTGGCAACGCCGTCGAAATCATTCTCCCAAAATACAACAACCTGCGCTACGACCACGTCTGGGGTCTGACGCGCTGCTATGAGAATCTGATGGTCCCCTGGTTCGGCGGACTGGTTTCCACCTCGGTGTGGTTCGGTTTTGTCCACGGGCGGAAATGCTTTTTCATCGATCCTCATTCTGCGGACAATTTTTTCAACCGGGGCGCGTGCTACGGGCAAAATGATGATGTGCTGCGGTTCGCCTTTTTCTGCCGGGCGGCGCTGGAGTTTCTCCACAAAACCGGCAAGCAACCGGACATTCTGCACTGCCACGACTGGCAGACGGCGCTGGTGCCGGTGCTGCTGTGGGAGATTTACCAGCATCTGGGCATGCGGCATTCGCGGGTGTGTTTCACCATCCATAATTTCAAGCATCAGGGCACCACCGGGGAACATATCCTGCGCGCCACAGGCTTGAACCGGCCGGAGCACTTTTTCCATC
>CAIQOK010000158.1 GCA_903873415.1 uncultured Verrucomicrobiota bacterium
ACTTGCCCAGCGCCGCCGGCGCCGGGAAGAAAACCAAAAGCAGAAAACCGGCCCACGAAAAACAAACAAAACAACAACAATGCCCGCCGACCTTGTAGCGTAATTAAACTGCGCTTGAGGTCATTGATTCAAAAACGCGCCAGGTCGCTCCTCTGGAGCTTGAGAAAACCGAAGGCGCGACCTCCTTCTACCAAACAGTGCCGCTCCTCTGGAGCTTCACGAAAACCCGCTCCCATGGTCCGTGGTCCCGTGTTGGAATAGGATCGCCTGGAATTGACAAACGCCGAATTCACACTTGCATCAAAGCACTTTCCCAGCACCCTGCTACAAAACTCCAACAAAATGAAACTCGATGCTCTCTGCCGCGGCGGATTGGCCGCAGCGCTGGTTATGGTTCTTGGCGGGTTGTCGGCCAAGGCCCAAACGCCTTCCGCCCTCCAACCCTCCGCCTCAACAACGGCTCAGCCATCCTTACCAATCACTCCGGAAGCAGTGCTCAAGTCTCTGGAGCGCGTGGCGAAATGGCAGCTGACACATCCGGGGACGCCCCCCACCGACGGCTGGATTCAGGCCGCCGGTCAGGCGGGGATGATGGCGCTGGCCGGAATCTCGGGCGACACCAAATACCGGGATGCCATGCAGACAATGGCCGAGGCCAATGGCTGGAAACCCGGGCCCCATGTGTATGACGCGGACGACCACTGCGTCGGACAGACCTACGTAGGACTTTATTTTCTTTATCGCGAGCCGAGAATGATCACCCCGCTGAAGGATCGCTTTGACGCCATCCTCGCCCGCCCTTCCGGGGTGCGGAGTTTGGAATACACCAATCCGCGAAGCAGCGCACGGGAGAACTGGTCCTGGTGCGACTCTCTGTTCATGGGGCCGCCGACCTGGCTGAGGCTTTGCGCTGCGACCGGGGAGGAGAAGTATTTGGACTTTGCGGTGACCAACTGGTGGCGCACGACGGAGTTTCTCTACGACAAGGAAGAACACCTGTTTTTCCGGGACAGTACTTTTTTCAAGAAGCGTGAGGCGAACGGCAAAAAAGTCTTCTGGAGCCGCGGCAACGGGTGGGTCATCGCCGGCCTGGTCCGCAGCCTGCAATACCTGCCCGCAAACCACCCCGATCGCCCCAGATTCGAACAACTCTTCAAGGAGCTGTCCTGGAAAATCCTGGAGTGCCAGCAACCGGACGGACTCTGGCACGCGAGCCTTCTCGATCCGGCGAGCTACCCTCTGCCGGAAACCAGCGGCTCGGGCTTCCACACCTACGCTCTGGCGTGGGGCGTGAATCAGGGGCTGCTGGAGCGCGCAAAGTTCGAGCCGGCGATCCGCAAGGCCTGGACGGCGCTGCTGGGTTGTGTGGCGCCGGACGGCAAGTTGGCGCATGTGCAGCCCGTGGGAGCGGACCCGAAAAACTTCGCTGCGCAATCCACCGCACCCTACGGGGTCGGCGCGTTTCTGCTCGCGGGCAGCGAGGTTTACCGGATGTGTGTTTTGGCTCAGACGCCCCAAGCGTTGAGAATGAGAATCAGGGTCGGCAACCCCGCCCAGTTCCCGCGTGAGACAGAAACAGTCGAAGCACGACTTCCCCGGGGCCGGTGGGCCGTGATGGATGGTTTCTCCTCCCGGATTCTGGATTCTCAAACGTATAACGACGATGGAGAACCGGGGTCTAAAGCGCCACAGACGCTACTCTTCCAGGTCGATTTGGCGCCGGGCGAGGCGCGGACATTTTATGTTTTGGACGCGGCGGGCCTGCCCGCCGTGCCGCAGCCCATTGTGAAGACCTTTGCGCGGCATGTGCCTGAACGCTACGACGATCTCGCCTGGGAAAGCGACCGCATCGCCCACCGCACCTATGGACAGGCGCTCATCAAGGCCGAAGGCACTATCAGCAGCGGTGCCGACGTGTGGATCAAGAAAAACCGCAGTCTAACTGTGGACACCATGTATCGCACCGGTCACTACCATCAGGACAACGGTGAATTCATGGATGATTACCGGGTGGGCCGGAGCCGGGGCTGCGGGGGCTTGGGAATCTGGGACGGCAAAAAACTGTTCGTCTCGAGCAACTACCGCAATTGGAAATTGATCACCACCGGACCGATCCGCTCGGAATTCGAACTGACCTTTGATGCCTGGGATGCGGGGAACGGGCGGATGGTGTCCGAAACGAAACGCTACAGCATCGATGCCGGCTCCTGGTTCACGAAGGCGCAATGCACTTTTTCGAGCGAAGACAAGTCCCCGCTGATCCTGGGGGTCGGGCTGGCCGAGCGATCGAGCGGTCCGACCGGGGTTCTGGAGACAGGCCGGGATGCCGGGCAGGGATGGATGACTTACTGGCAGCCGGAAGACGTGCCCAAAGGGACCACGGCCACGGCCATTGTGCTGCCCAAAAACAGCGTCACCGAATTCACCACGGACAACCAAGACATGCCCGAGTCCAAGCTCCATGAGGCCGTGCCTCAACCCACGCACGAGGGGGCTCCGGCAATCCGCAATCTGCTGGCCATCACAAAGGCCCAGGTGGGCAAGCCGTTCATTTACTATTTCGGGGCGTGCTGGGATCGAAGTGGCGATTTCACCAACCGGGTGCAGTGGGATGGTTACGTTGCGCGCTTCGCCCAACGGCGCGACGCGCCGCTCCAGATCACGACAGTCGCAAATCCTTAGCGCGGCGGCAGCCTGCTCAAGCGGGACGCAAAAAGGCCGGGCCCGGCTCGGAATTCAAGCCCTCCGCCGCCGGGGGCCGGGATTGCATTCCCGCAATCCGGACCGGCCACACGTTGAAAACATCCGCGGCTTAAAACCGCAAGAGCCACCCGCCCAATCACTTGCGCCAGGCAAACTCCCCACCATCCACACTCCAGTCATTCCCGAAATAGCCCGCAACTACCACTCCGTCGTTGCCCTTCAGGAGGGTCTCCGGCCCGAACACTGTGCAGTCGGGATAGGCCACGCCCGCCATGAAATAAGGAACCCGCTCGGTGAGTTTTAATCCCGCCAACCCTGAGCCACTGATCACCGCAACACAAGCCCGGTCGCTATTTGGGCGTGGCCGGCAAAAGAGGCAGGCCAGGTCGTCACCGCGTTGTTCCCGATGCCCGACCCGGACCAGGCCGTGTCGCACCTGCACCGGACTGCGGGACAGCAGGGCTGGCCAGGCTGCATTGTTATCGGCGTTTCCATAGAGGACCACGCCGCGATCGGGCTCTTTTGATGCATCAAACAAATTGTCGGGGAGCACGTCCACCGCCCCGTTGCCTCGGTACCACCAGACTTCCGCGTCGAACCGGGCCTTGGCGTAAGCCCAGGAGTTTTCCGCCGCGCTGCCGCGGGTGCCATAGACAAACATCATCCGGTTTCCAAACGCCTCTTTGAAGGGGCCATACCGGTGCGGCCCTTTCCGGGCTGGGGAAGCGGGCGAGGCCGCAACCCACTTGTGTGCAATCCGCTCAAAGTGCAGCTTTCGCCCCGGCCCGGCCGCCGCGAGGCTCTCAAATTTCTGCCCGTCAATCTCCACGCTGATGCCCCCGCCGGGGCGGACATGGGCCACATCGAGAGACAGGCGCTCCACATTTTCCGTGGTCCCCGAAAACTCCCGCCGGTCCGCATCGGAATGCATCACCACCGCACTTTTGGCCAAGGCGTGTTCCTGCGCCTCAATGCTCACCCAATGGGATGTGGCGCTGACGCCCGGGTTCGCGGTGGAGAAGTTGATGTCGGACACGCTCTCGTCGGCCGGGATTTTGTGCCTGGCAAACATGTCGAAAATCGGCGACCAATCCACGCAGGGCCTCCCCCACCAATGTCCCGCCCCGGGTTGCTCATGATAACTGAAGTCATGGTGAAACTTCGCCAGGTGCTCGCGCATGGTTCGAGCCTCGGAGACCGGCACATTGTCGTCGGCATCCCCGTGCAGAATGTAAATGCCCTGATGCAGGTAATTACTGGAAAGGGCCAGCGTGTCGCCGGGGGTGGAAGCGCGCTGGAGCAACCTTTGCACCGCATCCCCACCCTCCCTGTGATCCGATCCCGCATAGGACCAGAAGCTGATCCAACCGGCGCTGGGTGCGATGGCGGCAAAGCGATCGGGAAAAGTGACGCCCAATTGCCAAGCCCCGTGGCCGCCCATGGAATGCCCCGTCAAATAGGTCTGTCGCGGATCGGTCTCAAACTTTGCCTGAGCCAAAGCCAGCACCTCCATGGCATCGTGACGCCCCCAGTCTTCCCAGTCGAATCCGTAGGGGCGGCGGTTGGTGGGGGCGACCACGGTGCCCCAGGTCTTGGGTGCGTAGGATCCCGCCATGCCCATGGCCTGAACCCCCGCGCCATGTGTTGAGAGGAAGAGGGCCCGGGCATGCTGCCCCTTGACCAGGGGCCGGGCCGGGGTCACACCGTAATACTGCACGCTGCCATCGATGTCGCTGAGGAAAGTTTGTTTGTAGGAGTCCTCAGGCTGCCGCTGCCGCAGCGAAGCCATGTGAGTGTCCAGCGGTCTGGCCGACTTGGCCCCGTCATCCCACAAAACCAATTGCAGGGTCACGGCGTTGGTGTCGGGTAGCTCGGCAGGCTGGATGCGGAAGGGTACCTTGCGTGAAGTCAGCGGCGCAACCGAGGGCAGCAGGGTACGACGCGGTTTCCCCCCGGCACAGGATGCCTCCAGAAAAAGGTCGTTAAGAAACTTCGTCGTGCAGTTCACCACCACCACCGCCCCCCACTCTTCAGCCCCGTCCCCGCGGATCACATCCGGCAGTGTCAGATCGCGGGGATTGAACAGGACGGGTGATTTCGGGGTGACGAGTCTGGCGCGGACTTTGCCGCGCGAGAAAGGGAACAGAAAATCATTGATTCCGGCATGCAGTTGAACAGGCAGTTGCAGTATTCCATCGCCGTAGGGGTCCCCGACACGCGGTTCCCCGTTCACATAGAGCGCATCCTGTCCGGCGGCCTCCAGCAGCTTGATCTCCGCCGCCGGCGCGGTGTGGGACACGTAGAGATAGCCGCCGCCGCCGCGCATGCGGTTGGTGGAAACGGCCACGGGCGGATTGGTGAACGTCCCGTCCTCCGAGGTGAACGCTTCTTTCCAGAACCGGTTTGTGCCGTCCGCACACTTGATCGCGCCACCGGCCACCGGGCGCACCCAATGGCCCTGCACCAGCAGCGCCTCCACGGCGTCGGTGTGAAAGGGGTTGCGCCCGGAGCGCCCCACCGAGCGGATCACCAGTCCCTGGCGAAAGACCACGTCGGGTTCCGGCTCCGCCGCCCTGACCGCCAGCGTCATCAAAACCACCGACGCCAGCGCAAGCCGGGCTGCGCCCACGCCAAACCACTTTTTAAAAGTCTTATATCGTGAAATCATCTTCCTATCCTGAACCAAAGTCCCATTAATCATCAATCGGCTGTTTGTGCGAAGCCCCGGATGGGGCGGCGCATCCCACATGAAGCCCACTCACCGGGCGCAGGCCACGCCCCGCACAGCAAGATCCCAATCCTGTCAAAGAAGGGGCGGAAGGCAAAGCCAAGGCATGGAAGGTGGTTCAGCCCTGTTGCCATGCGCCACTCCTTCATGCACGCTGGGGCAAGACATGAAATCTGCGGAAACCCCTCTTAAGGGAATGTTGCTGCTGGACAGCGGGTTGCTGGCCGGATCGTTTTTCCAGCGCGCCGTCGTCCTCCTCTGTCAGCACGATGCCGGGGGGGCTTTCGGACTGGTCCTCAATCAGGTTTTGGACAACAAAGCGGAGGAGGGCGTGCTGGCTGAACTGCCAGATGCCTTCAAAGAGCTCCCCCTCCATCAGGGCGGCCCGGTCCACCCCTCGACGCTGAGCTTCCTCCACAGTGATGTTTTCTTACCCGACGCCAATGTGCTGCCCAACCTCAGTCTGGGGCATTCTCTGGAAGCTCTTTTCGAGTTGGGGGAATCCTTTGCCCCGACACGCAAGATCAAGCTCTTTGCCGGCTACGCGGGCTGGGCACCCGCTCAGCTGGAGGATGAGATGAAGCGCAGCGCATGGCTGACCCATCCCGCATCCTTGGAATTGATTTTCGACACCGATCCGGCGCAGCTCTGGCAAGCCGTCCTGCGCTTGAAAGGGGGCAAATATAAACTGCTGGCATCAATGCCCGAAGATCTCTCGTCCAACTAGGCATCGACTCCGGCTCCGGTTTCAACTTCACCGGAGTTCACCGGCAGAGAAAACATCCCGAACGGCTCCGCGCCTATCGCCTGCCAAACATCCCCGCCCCTCGTCGCACATTTGGAAGCGCGGCGCTAAATCCCCACTCAATCAAAATGCGGTCCCATTGCTTGGTGCTGGAAATCATCTCCTAAGGCCGCAGACCAAGGAGTCCCTCTCTGGACCATGAAAGCGGAGGTCGAGTTGGTTTCCCAATTTAAAACAGCGCAACGCCCAAGCTGTCACAGGAGCCAGCTGTTCACGCCGCGTTACCCGTATGTTTTGTAAAGTCGTGAATCGAAGGCTCGACCAACATTCAAGCAGCCTGAAGTACGCGCTCCACGGGCTCGAGCTGAAAAGCACAGCACTGCGCAATCCAGCCCACCCATCGGGTTCCTTCCCGCCATCTTGACACCCCCCCCCTTTACCGGTTGCAAGGGGCGATCGGACAAATGAGAGCCATCAACTCGCCCGCGAGCCGCTTTCCAGAAGGAGTGGAAAGCGGGCTCTTAAAAGTTGAACTGGTCAATGTTATCCTTGTTAAAAACAAAGGGCTTTCCGAGCAGAATATTGTCCCCTTGAATTTCGAACTGGCCCAGAGAACCCGAAGCGAAGGATTTATCTCCAGTCTTCAAAGTGCCCTTGGCCAGGCCGGCTGCGGCCTGAACAGCCAGATAGCCCAAATCCTCCGTCTTCCATAAAATGACACTGTCCGTGACGCCTTCTTTGATGTAGCGACGGTTTTCGCTGGGCAACCCCAGACCGATGACCTTTACCCGCCCGACTTTGCCGGCTTGCTTGACCGCCTCGGCCGCTCCGGGCACAGCCGGGGAACAAATCGCCATGATGAGTTTGAGCCCGGGATTGGCGCTGAGCAGCGCGGTGGATTCGCTCTGGGCCTTGTCCTTCAGATCGTCGCACGGGCGCAGGGCAACCATCTTCATGTTGGGGAAGCTTGCCGCGCGCCGCGCCTCGATATGCTTTTGCCACTCAATCATATTCGCCGCCGTGAGCGACGCGGTGATTATCGCAAACTCGCCGCTCCCACCGCACAGCCGCGCGGCCTCGTCCATCAGCATGTAACCGATCCCCTCGGGTGTGGCTTGATTGACAAAAAACGAGCGTGAATCGGGCAATGCGTCCGCATCGTAGGTGACAACCTTGATGCCCTTGGACTGGGCTTTGCGCAGAGCGGTGGAAATACCTTCCTTGTTTTCGCAGGCCACCGCCATCACATCGACACCGAGGGCGATCCAGTTTTCCACGATCTCGTTTTGCTTGGCGGGGTCCGGATCGGTAGGCCCGTCAAAAATCAGGTCCGCGCCTAGTTCTTTGGCGGCCTTGTCGGCTCCGGCCTTGCAGGAGATGAAATACGCGTTGCCTTTGCTCTTAGGCATCAGGGCAATGCTGAGTTTTCTGGCCGATCCGGCCGGGCCGGAGGATGCCTCGGGGGCCTTGTTGCAAGCGGTCGCCAGCGCGAGAACCGCCAGCAGTAGGAGAAGGGGGGATGGTTTTTTCATCAGGATTTAATTGGTTCAGGGTTGACAGTCTGCCGATGCGAGCGCAGCAATGCCAGCAATTTTGGCAAGGCCGAGGTGCTCAGGGCAAGGACGAGCAACAATCCGGTCAACATGCCTGCCACTTCGCGCGGTTGGCGGGCGTGAACGAGTCCGTTGTTAAGGACCGCGATGGCAGCCACCCCCAGGAGCGTGCCGTGCACGGAACCAATCCCGCCGAAGATGCTGGTTCCGCCCAGCACCACGGCGGTGATGGCAAATAATTCGTAACCGGTGCCGGCATCGGCTTTGGCCTGACCCAGGCGGGCGGTGTAAATGATGGCGGCCAGCGCCGCCACTGTTCCCGCCAGCACATAGGCCAGTGCAATGCGGCGCTCCACCGGAATGCCCGCATAACGCGCCCCCTCCGGCGCGAAGCCCACGGCGCGGAATGTCCGGCCGAAAGTCATCCGGTGCACCAGCACCCAGACCGCGCCGGCCACCAGCAGAAACAATGGGACCTGAGCCGGAACCCCCAGCCACCGCTCCTGACCGAGAAAAAGAAAGGACGCCGGAAAGTTGGTGAAGGTATCCACCCCGCGGGTGATGGCCTCGCCTAATCCCCGGAACAGCGAGTATGTGCCCAGGGTGACAATCAGGGGCGGCAACCGCAGCCCGGTGATCAGCACGGCATTGAGACCGCCGGCCACCGCCCCGATTCCCAGAGTGCAAACCCCGGCCATCACAGGGGATAGTCCGGCATCGCGCCAGAGTTTGCCGAAGAGGATGGCGCACAAACCCAGAAGCGACCCCGCCGAAAGATCAATGCCCCCTGTCAGTATGATGGGAGTCATCACCACCGCCAGCAACCCGATCTCCACCGAGTGGCGGATGATGTCAAACGAGTTGTCCACGGATCCGAACCGCGGGCCGACGGAGTTGAAGTAGAGCCACTCCACAGCCACCACGAGCAGGAGAAGAGTCTCGTGCCGGAGCAGAGCGGCCTTCCAACCGCGTTGAATTGATGGATTCGACATAAATAAACCTTAACCCGCGATGCGCTTTGCTGATACGTACTTTCGTCCCCAGACCCGGGCCGTTTATGTCCGGCCGTTGCGAACCACTCATCTTGTAAACACCGATTTCGACAACCCGTAACGGCCATGAAGCATCACCGGATTTGTTTTCGGCTTCGGACCCCGTCCGCCACGACGGCCAAGAGAATAATGGCGCCTTGGATGGCTTTTTCCCAATAGGCCTCGACGTGAAAATGCGTGAGTGCCGGACTGATACAGGCCAGCAGCAGCAGGCCGGCGAAAACGCCCCAGAGACGACCGCGCCCGCCCGACACCGCCACCCCGCCCACCACTGCGGCGGCGATCACCTTCAGCTCCAGGCCCGAGCCGGACTTGGGATCCACCTGCGGCGATTGCACCACATTCATCATGGCGGCCAACCCGACCAGAGCCCCCATGAAAACAAACACGGCAAAGGTGGTAGACTGCGGGCGTAATCCAGCAAGCCTCGCTGCCTCGGCGTCCGAGCCGATGGCATAGATAAATCGGCCTGCGGCCAAGTGCCGCGTGGCCCATGCCAGCAAAGTTAAAACCACCAGCGCCGCGCCGATCAGCGTCCATTGTCCGCCGGACTGGCTCAACCCGAACCACTGGAGGTTGTCAGGCAGATTCACAAATTGCCCCTGCCGCTGCCAACGCAAGGCCTCCCGCCACGTCACCATTGTTGCCAGCGTGACGACAATGGATGGCAGCCGCAATCCGGCCACGAGCATGCCGTTGAAAGCCCCCATCAACGCGCCCAGAGCGACCGAGGCTGGGAGCACCAAGACCAAGGGCCATTTCAAGGCGGCCAGCAGACCGGCGCAGACGCTGCACACAGCGAACTGGGAACCCACGGAGATATCAATCTGGCGGATGATGATCACAAAGGCCATCCCGCAGGCCACCACCAGTGTCGGAGCCTCCCGTGTGAGAAGGGACCGCAGGGGTTGCGGCTGGAAAAAGGCCGGAGCGAAAAGGGCGAGAACCAACAGGAGGATCAGCAGGGCGCCCGCCACGGAGAGTTCGCGGAAATAGCGTTTCATGGGTTTTGTCCGAGGGCCGCGGCCATGACCGCGTGCGCCTCGCTTTTCCCAGGCAGCAGCGCGGTGATCGTCCCGCCCCGCATCACCGCGATTCGATCGCTCATGCCCAGCACCTCCGGCAGGTCGCTGGAAATCATCAGCACGGCCAATCCTTCCATGGCGAGGCGGCGGATGATTTTGTGGATTTCACTTTTCGCGCCGACATCCACCCCCTGGGTCGGCTCGTCGAGAATCAGCACCTTGGGCCGGGTGGCCAGCCATCGGGCCAGAGACACCTTCTGCTGATTGCCGCCGCTCAAGGATCCGCCCGGAGCCTGCGGTCCATAGGCTTTAATCCCCAGATTGCGAATGAATTCCTGAGCTAACCGGGCTTCGGCACCATCGCGCAACCAAGCGGCGGGAAAGATCCGACTGTGGATGGCCATGCTCATGTTCTGGGCAATGTGCATTTCGAGAATCACCCCATGCCGCCGCCGGTCCTCCGGCACATAAGCAATCCCCTGCCCCACAGCATCCTGAGGGGATGCAACTGTGATGCTGCGGCCATTCAATGAAATCTCCCCGCTATCGGCGGGGGTGATTCCGAAGAGGACGCGCGCCAGTTCGGTGCGTCCGGCGCCGACCAGACCGGCCAGACCGACGATTTCACCGGCGCGGATCTCGAGCGAGACGTTTTTCACTCCGCCGGCCGCGCAGCCCAATTGTTTGAGAGCCAGCACCACTTGGCCCGCCACGCCCTCGGCCGGCGGATAGAGCTGCGCCACCTCGCGCCCCACCATGAGCTTGATCAACCCCGCCTCGGTCATCCCGCTCACCGGGCAAGTGCCAACGCTTTGCCCGTCACGCAACACAGTCACGCGATCGGCCAGCTCGAAAATCTCCTCGAGCCGGTGCGAAATGTAGACGACCCCCACGCCACGGCTCCGCAGATCGCGAACCACGGCAAAGAGCAAGGCGACCTCCTTCCGCGTGAGCGATGCGGTGGGCTCGTCCATGATGACAATGCGCGCGCCGGAACCGATGGCGCAGGCGATCTCCACGAGCTGCTGCTCCGGCATTGAGAGGGAACGGACCTCGGCGTCCGGTGAGATGTCCGCGCCGATGCGCTCAAGCAGCCCAACGGCCTGGAGGCGGCGCGCGGCCCAGTCCACTTTGCGCAATGCACCACCGGACTCGAGTCGCAGGGCAATGTTTTCGGCCACCGCCAAGTCCGGAAACAAAGCGGGTTGCTGGTAAATGCAGGCGATGCCCAGCTTGCGCGCCGCCGCAGGGGAAAGTTTCTCCAGCAGCCCGCCATCCATTGCCAGAGTCCCACCATCGGGTTGATGCGCGCCGGTAATGACCTTGATCAGAGTGGATTTGCCCGCCCCGTTTTCTCCCAGCAATGCGTGCACCTCGCCGGCCCTGAGATCAAAGGAGACTCCCCTGAGCGCCCTAACCGCCCCAAACGATTTGGCCACCGAAGAAAGCTGCAGCAATGGGGCATTGGCCGCGCTCATTTTTCTGGCCTGTTGAAGAATGTCAAAGCGGGGGCATCAGCGCGGCACCGGTCTGCCTTCAAACACAGTGCGGGTCTGTCGTTCAAGCCAAAAACGCAAGGAAAAACAGCTTCATTCCAGTCAGATGGGCCGCTCATAATCCTGATTGCCTAACCCCTCCGGCTAAGCACATCGCGCTCGTGGTGCCGCACCTCAGTCAGCCACGCCTCACCCACTGGCACCCCCTGCTGCCCGCAGTATTGGTCCCAAACCGCGCCGAACGGCAACGTGCGCGACTCCTCCTGCCAAACCAGCCGGGCCGTGAAATCCCCCGCGGCTTCCGCAGCCTTGATCGCCGGGGGTTCCAGCAGCGCGATGAGCAGGGCGCGAATCAGGTTGCGCGTGCCGATTGTCCAGGCGGCGACGCGGTTGATGCTGGCATCAAAATAATCCAAGCCGATGTGCACGCGCCGGGTATAACCATTGGCCACAATTTCGCGGGCGATGGCCAACAAATCGTCATTGAGAATCACCACATGATCGCTGTCCCAGCGCACCCCCCGGCTCACATGCAGCAGAATCTCCGGCAGATACTGCAGCACGCTGGAAATCTTGTCGGCAATGCCCTCGGTGGGATGATAGTGACCGGCATCAAGCGTCAGGAGTTTTTGACGGCTCACGGCATAGCCGAGATAGAACTCGTGCGAGCCGACCACGAAACTTTCGCTCCCGATTCCAAAGAGTTTGGGTTCAACGGCATCCAGATTGTGTTTGGGAGGCAGTTTCTTGCTGAAAACGGCGTCAAGGGACTCGGCCAGCCGGGCCCGCGGGCCCTGCCGGTCGGCAGGCGTGTCCTTCATACCGTCAGGGATCCAGACGTTGGTGACGCAGGGGTTGCCCAGCGCCTTGCCCACAGCCGCCCCGATTTCCCTGGAGCGGCGGCAGTGTTCGATCCAGAATTGTCGGATGCCGCGGTTGCGATGAGAGAGGGTGAAACCGTCGGAGGCTTTCGGATGCGAAAAGCAGGTCGGATTGAAGTCCAGTCCCAGTCCCTGCTCTCGGGCCCAAGCAATCCAATTCTTGAAATGCTCCGGAGCAATTTCATCGCGGTCAACTCTCTTGCCCCCAAACTCGCCGTAAAAAGCATGCAGATTCAGACGGTGCTTGCCCGGAATCAACGAATACGCCTTCTCCAAGTCCGCCCGCAATTCGTCCGGGGTGCGGGCTTTGCCGGGATAATTGCCGGTGGCCACCAGTCCGCCCCCCAGCGCACCGCCGAAATTCTCGAACCCGCCCACATCATCCCCCTGCCAGCAATGCAGCGAGACGGGGATCCGGGACAGTGCCTTCAAAGTCTCGTCCACGTTGACGCCCACCCGGGCATAGCGTTCGCGGGCCAGAACGAAAGCCCGGTTCGTTTTGCTTTTCCTCTCAGGCGCTTTATTCATCAGTTTGATGGGGTCAGAAAGTGTAGAACGGGGGCGGTTAAGTCAATAAAATCGAGGCGAACCACCGTTTCTCCCCCGGTGTGGCGCTGATCCACGACCCTCGATCCGTGGGAGAGATGAAGGATGTTGCCGCGGTTGGCAAGTGCCGTAACCATCAACGGTCTGCTGGCTGCGGATTAGCGGAGCGCCGAACGCTGCGGGCCCGTCAATTTCTCCTCCGCCTCCTCAAAGCTAAGTCCGTCGCGGGCGCGCAGCACCGAAAGTCCCACCACCGGCGGATAGGCCTGATCAGCCAGGCGCCGAGGCTCGATATATTCAACCGCCTCGAAAAGCAGGCGGTTTGCCGCCTCATAGTCCAATCCGGCCAGACGTTCTATGTAACGGGTCGCCCGGTCTATCAATTTCAAATTGCTTGCCACCACCCAGATCATCGTGTTGCCCATCACCCGGCCCAGTCGCACCATGGTGCAGGTGGAAAGCGCGTTGAGCACCAGTTTCACCGTCACCCGCGTCACCCCTTGCAGCAGATGCCTGTCCTCCGGCAGCCGCACAAAAACCGAAACGGGATCCGTTCCGCCCCTCACCATGGCGGCGCGCAAATTCTCTTCCGATCCTCCGAAGCAGAGCAGCCCGGTCTGGGCCCCCGCGGATGCGGCGGCTGCCAGCTGGCTTATTTCAAACGGGTCACCCCCGCCGCTTTGGGCCCAATCCGCTCCGGCCATAACTGCCACGGCACTGTCCCCGGTGGCGAGGGGGCGGGAAGTCATACCGTCCCGGCCGATTTTAAAACGGAACAATTCCGCCGCGCTGATCTTGCGGAGCGTGTCGGACGTTCTGTCCGACTTTTCTTCACCCACCAGACTCCGGACCAGCGAATCATCCCAATCCAAGCAGCGCGGCGCGCGCTTAAGCAATCGTTCCCAAGCCATCCGCGTCTCCGCCTCCGGTGTGAACAGAAACGCCCAAGACTCCGCCGCCGTCCGGTCGTCAAACTTGCGGAACGGCGGCGTGCAGTAGGTCGGCGAACGCTCGGTCGTATCGGTCAGCACATCCAGCGCGAAGCGGTCGGCGAAATAGTTATTCCTATGACCAGCCCGATAGACGCCCTCCTCCATCGCCACGAGGCGGGCCAGATCCTTGCGGAATCCCGGAGCGCTCAGATTTGCGAACACCTGCTCAAGTCCGGCCAGAAAACCTGCCGGCACTTGATCAGCCCCATCCCGGCCCAGCAGCTCCATCGCACTCATTTCCAAAACCGTCAGCAACACGCAGAGCTGGATGCTCGTGGCCTGCATTCGGGTGGAGCCGCTAATGGACATGGGGCCGGTGGTGAGATTGATCTTCTCGATGCGGGGATCTTGAATGACCTCGCGGCTCCGCTCGACATTGCCACACAGAACGTCATCAGGATTGTTGTAAACGAAATAGACCTTGGCTCCGGCCTCCACGCCCTGCCACGCCGTGCCAATCACAAAGGACGTCTCACCGCCCTCGGTGATGGCGAAGACGACGTCGTTTGACGCCACGCCAAGATCCACAAGTTGCTGGCGGCCAAAAGCCGTGAAATCCTCAAACCCCTCCACCGATTTAATCAAAGCGAAGTCGCCTCCCGCCATCACGCTGAAGGCGCGCTGTTCCCAGTCCTTCACGGGGTGGGATATGCCGGATTGCTGCTGCCAGAATCCGCGCCAAATAGAGACCAGTTGGATGCTGAGCCGACCGGTGGAACCGCAGCCGGTGAAAAACATCCTGCCCCCGCTGCGCAGCGATCGCACCAGAACATCACGGATCTCCCCGGCCCGCCCCGATTCCGCAAACTCGCGATATTTCCGAAGCACATCCTCATCCGCTTTGAAAAGCAACCCCAGTCCCGAAGCAATATCCCCGCCGCTCACTTCACTGAGCCGCGCCGTAACGGGGTGGGACGATTCCGTGACCAATGCGCCCAATTTAAACTGGGCGCTGATCCTCAAGAAATCAGCGGACTGCTGCTGTGAATTCGCACTCATGATTTCATTTGAATTAAACGGATAGCGCGCAGGAAACTCGCTGGTTCCGGAGTTCGAGGCAAGAACTTTCAAGTGGGGAGCGTCTTTGGAACGATGCGTTTTTCCTTTGTTTTCCAGCCAATTCTCCAGCCAAGATGCCGGGATTGCAGCACCGAAACCGGCGCTGGGACCGATGTGATTCTCACCGCTGACCGCACTGCGATCCGGGTTTTTGGCGGCCCGCATGGGACTTCAATGGCAAAGTGGAACTCAGAAAAATGGGAACGGTCTGAAGCCCGACCCAGTTTTTTGAATTTCAGATTTCATCCCTGCCGTTCAGGATTCAGGCGAGCGACCTGCCTGCAGACGCCTGCCGTAAAACGCATCCTCCCAAACCCCGAAATCGTATTCGCGAAGAAGGAGGACTGACCTGCGATACCGACCCGTAATTTGCAGGCGTGCCCCCCCCTTCAGTTTCGGGTTCCGGCCCAAATCACGCACCGTCTGTGGTTCAGCATCTCTGGTTCCAGAAAAAACCCGCCCATCGGGGCCGAGCCCGCGAGCGATGAGGAACTGAACACATCACAGCACGGGTTCATCGACCGACTTTTCTGCGAATTTCCCACCAGACGCCGGATTGAGGCGCTGTTTGCGCAAGATGAGTTCAGTCGGCAGCTGCGCGGCCCGCTTGGACTACTGGGCGAACTCTCGCGCCCAATCATACAACGTCATCCGGGTGGATGCGCGGCGCGTCCAAGGCGAGGAAATTCTTCTGGCTGCAGTGCTCGCTCACGCCTTGCCCATGTCCCGAAGCACTGCGAGGGTGCGTTGCACCGTTTGCAGCGGAGCTTGGCTGCTCTCGTGTTCAACCACATACCATTGCGTCCGGCCCTGGTGCTCGCAGATGTTAAAGACAGCGGGCCAATTAATCTTGTCTTCGCCGATGACCGAATCAGGTCCGCCGCCGTTGGGTTTGATGTGGATGCTTCGGGCGCGGCCAGGATAACGGCTGAGCACTTCCACCGGGTCGGCACCGCCATCGCGGCAATTGCTGGTGTCCAGTTGCATGATGACTTCGGGGCGGGTGTTGCCGAAGAAGATATCCCAGGCGGTCTGGCCCTCAAACTGATGAAAATCGTGGGCGTGAGCATGGTAACCGATGGACATACCTAGGGGCTGCAACTTGGCAGCGAGAGAGTTAAACTCAGCGGCCTTGGCGAGCCATTCCTGGCGTGTCTTGCCGGTCATGTAGGGGCAGATGACAAATTTATTGCCGATGACGCGATTGAACTCAAGGGTTGCGTCGATTTTATCAGGCTGCAGATCGGTGTATTGGGTATGGGTGCCGCAAGTGATCAGGCCGTGGTCGTCGAGCATCTGACGGATTTCGCGGGCGGAGCACCCCCAATAACCGGCGAACTCAACGCCCCGGTAGCCCATTTTAGCAACAGCCGCGATTGTTCCCGGGAAATCAATTTTGCATTCGTTGCGGAGGGAATAGAGTTCCAGGCCGACGGGGATTTTGGCGCGCTTACTCGGGCCGGTGCTGCAGCCGGCCAAGCCGAGCGATGCCGTGCCTAGTCCAGCGGCGGTGATTTTCAGGAAATTACGGCGGTTCGGATTGGATTGGAAATTCTCAGTGTTCATTGGATTTTTTGTGGTGTTTGATTCAACCCCGGCACATATAAAAAAGGCGCCACGGTTTGCAATAGTTCACGCCCCCTATCTTATCCGCTCCAGGATCGCCGACAATCTTTTCATTCACGCGGTGCCAGAGGATTTCGCCCCCAGATCCGGCACGGTGGTGATACGCTGTCGGGACTCCAGAACAAGCGCGGGTTGCTGGCTGGATTTCGCGCAATCAGAAAGTTGCGCTCATTTTCCAAAGGCCGGGGTCCAATGGGCTGCTCCAGTGGAACTGGTAAACATGCCCGGTGATGCGGTTGTTACATGTGGTTACAATGCTGCTGGAGACAATGACCACGGCGATGGAACATCGTGGGGAGCGCGGTTTGGCGTTGGCATAGTTCAGTTGGCTGCAGCCCTGAAGGATGGATGCCAGTTAGACCCCTAGCAAGGTGTAAGTCAGAGAGCCGGTTGCCGTTCCAAAATCCGCTGGCCCACTCCAACAACATGTCCCACTCAAAAGGCGGACCCGGGTCGTTACTGTCGGATGGCGCATGTTAATGCCCAGCACGCCCTGATAGCTTTTCAATTCGGCATCCGGCAATTCATGGGGGATGAATCAGCCTTGCGCGCCGACCGGATAACCGCATGCCTGCTTTAGGAACACCCCGCAGAGCGCGGTCGTCAACCGGATGAGCATGAAGGAAACAAACAGGTCTTAACACGAAACCAATCCTGCGTTTGAAGGCATGCGCTGGGCTGGGATCAACCTATTTTTCCGACCACACACAGACGGGCTCTCCTCAGAGCCGCTGCCGCCCCTGTCGAAGCAACGGAACATTCGTATCCTGCCTAAAGTCCGGCCAACGGGGTTCCACGTCTCTGGAAGGACGGGGACACTCAGGAATGAACACGAAATCCTGATTGCCGAGTGGCGCGAAAAAATGAAACCCCAGAAGGTTTCAGATCCGGCAGCCCGGTGAAAACAGGACGATCATCGGTTTGATTTGCGAAACACTGAATACGATTGATTCCGTGGGGGCCAAGTGTCGAAAAGCATTGCGGTCGGACTAATGTTTTTTTTGGCCTTTGTAATCGAGATTTTTCTCCAAGTCTTCCGGTGTCAGCACCGATTTGACTCCGCCCTTGGGGACATCGATATGAGCCACCCAAAGGATGGCGTTGAGGACGAGCTTGCGGGTGTTTTCATTGCCCCAATTCCTATGGAAGTGGCCGCCGGTATAGCCGAAGCCGCGTCCGCCACCCGCGCGTTGACTTGCCCAAGCGACGTGCTGCGGTTCACCACGGGCGACCATTGCACGCACGGCGGCATTGCCCTCGTGCGGTCCGTTGCTGCGGTTGGTGGTGCTGGCCACCGGCACGGCACTTAATAGGGGTGACACCCCCGCCATGCCTTCGCGGAAACGCATGTTAAAATACCACTCGTCGTCAATCTCGAAGGGCTTGACGCCACGCGTGACAGGGTGCTTGGGGAGCTTGGTGAAATCCGCCGGCCAATGAGGATTCACCGACCAGTTGACCTCAAACGCCCCGCCGATCCAGTCCAGAAACTCCTTCTGCCCTTTCTCCAGCGTTGGCTCAACGGCATAATGAATGCAGGCCAGCCCGACCCCCTTATCCATGAGCTTTCCGAGCGTGGCCAAGTGATCGTCCTGGAGGAGGGGATGTGCGCCGCCGCCGTCACTATAAACCACGATGGCCGCCGCACCGTCAAAGGCGCCTGGATCCTTGGGCCAGCCGTTGGTGTAAACCACCGAGGTCACTCCAGGCACCTTCTCCAGACAGGACTGAAAGAGGAGGCAACCGGCGCGATGCTCATGTTCTCCGGGCCCATGGCTGGGGCGGCCGGCAATAAAAACAATTTTAGTATCGGCCGCCGAAAGCGAGAGCGCCGCGGTGGCGGCGGCGAGGGCTAGGAGAAATGTCTTCATGGAATGGGGCTATTGCTTAATGCGCAGGTTTTTGAATTCCACGGTCATGGGCTGACCGGCATGAAGTTGAAGGGCGATGACGCCCGACTTGGCCGCTTTGGCCTCGCACTCATCGGTCACATCCACGGTCGGATGCCCGTTGATGAAATGCTGGAGATGATTGCCATTGGCAATGATGATGTAGTCGTTCCAATCCTCTTTCTTGATCGCCGCTTGAATATCCTCGGATTTGCCCAGCGATCCGGTGACGTGTTTCTTTCCATCCTTGTCCCAGAGGACTTTTTCGCCGCGTCCGGCCATGATGCCCCGGGTCATGCGCTCCTCATAAAGAATGCCGCTGTAGGTCGGTCCTGCCTCCATATCGGCCTGGTAGCCGCCCACCACCCACTTGGCCGGGTCGAGCACCTTGCTGCGATACTGAATGCCGGAGTTGGCAAAGCCCGCAGTGTTGTTGGGTGTGATCCGGAAAGAGGCGCGCATTTCAAAATCGCCGGGCTCGCCCTTGGTCCAGATCAGAAAGGTGTTGCCCTTGGCTGGATGCTCCTGCGTGGTCCGCCCCATGATGGCGCCATCTTTGACCGACCAAAGCTCCGGGTCTCCATTCCAGCCCTTGAGGTTTTTGCCGTTGAACATTTTCTTGAAACCCGGCTCGGGTTCGGCCGCGGACGTATTGAGAAGGCTGGCAACAAGCACGGCTCCTGACAGGAGTGTGGAGAAAAAATGGGATTTCATAATTTGATTCGAGGCGGGGGTGAGGATTACCTGAGTGTTTTCTTCAAAAACTGCAGACCCTTGACGGCAATCTCCGTCTGGGTCGGTTCGATGCGGCGCCAGATGGCCGCCGCGCGGGCGATCACCTTCACATCCGTCGTAAACGATTCAATAACCACATCGCCTTCATAACGGATGTCCTTGAGCGCTTTGGCAATGGGCTTCCAATCGATATGGTCGTTGCCCGGGGTGCCGCGGTCGCTGCCGCAGGCATGGAAATGGGCTAGGTGCTTGCCGGCCTTGCGAATGGCCGCCGCCTGGTCCTTCTCCTCGATGTTCATGTGGAAGGTGTCGAGATGGAGTTTGAGGGCCGGACTGCCGACAGCCTTGATCATCTTCAGCCCCTGATCGCAGGTGTTGATGAAATCGGTTTCGAAGCGGTTCAACGGTTCGAGGCAGATCTGCCTGCCGAGTTTTCCGGCATACTTTGAGAGATCCTTAAGGTTTTTCACCACCGTGGCCCATTGCTTCTTGTATTCATCGGCCGGCACGGCATCGGCGCGCCCCACAGCCGAATAAACCGGACCGATCAAGGAAGGGCAATCCAGCACCACCATCTGATCCAGCAAAGCCTTCATGTAAGTCAGGCCGGTCTTCTGCTGGGCGGGGGTCCCGCGCAGATCCCGCTCCGGCCCCATTGCCGCGCACACGCTGCCACATACCAGTCCGTGGCGGTCCAGCTCCCGTTTCACGTGCGCCGGATCAATGTGGGAAGGATCCTCGATGGCTATCTCGATGGTATCGAAGCCCCATTTCTGGAACTTGGGGAAAAGTTTGGTGCTCGCATCGTTGAAAGGCGAGGTGAACAGAAAGGTGTTTACGCCGAATCTCATAGGGATTTTTCGTTGGGTGGGAATTCAGGATTGAGAACCGCCGGCGCCACGCATCTCCGTAACGGACCGAAGGGCGCGGCGGTTTATTATTTAACGACCGGACCGTAGCCCTTCTTGGGAGTCCCGTCTTTCTTGAGATGCCCGGTGGACCACAGCACGCCGCGGGTGACAAGATCCAAGTAGCGGGGATCGCCGACGGTCTCGCTGTTGTGCCCGATGGTCGTGCTGAAGACCTTGGTCTTGTTGGGTCCGTAACGGTTGACCCAAGCCGCCACCGACTTGACCGCCTTCTGGCTGCCGTCCTTTTGCTTGATCATCTGCGTGCCGTAGGCAAGCACTTGGGCGGTGTCAAACACATGCACATTGTTGTAAAGCTCCTCGTGGATGCTCACCCAATCGCCCACGCCCTTGACAACCGGGTTTTGCTGGTTGGTGAAGTTGATGGAAATGGGTTCCTGCGGACCGTGCCCGCTGGATTGCAGCCCAAGATATTCAAACCAATAACCGTGCGCCGTGCCGGGCGTCACAGGATCGTTGGGGTTTCCAATCCGATAGGAGTGCATCGCGCAATGCAGGTTCACCCCGGGAATGCCGTCGCGATGCGGCTTGAGCACACCCTCCACCAAAGCGGGATCCGACACATCCGCGGCGCACTCGTCGTGCATGATGAGATCGTAACCCGCGGCGTAGTCGGGCTTGCCCAGAATAGCCAGCGGCGGATGCGTGCTGGCATCCCCGGTATGGATCTGGTCAATGACGACATTGGCGCGTGCCTCGATGCCCTTTTTGAGGATGTCTTTCTGTCCCGCATAATCGTGGCAGCAGCCGCCGGTGATGAGGAGAATACGGACGGGTTTGGGGGCGTCTGCAGCGGAGGCATGCCTGATGGCAGCGGGGTTGGCAAGAGCCAAGGAGGCCAAGGCCAAGCCGGCATAAAAAGGAGCTTCTTTGGTCATGATGTTTTCATAATGGTTCAAACGAGACAACACAAGCCTGATTGTCAAGAAGACAAGGCCAGCTGGATGGGAAGAGCTCCGGTCAACCGACAGCCGAGCGGGTCTCCCCCACGCACCCCTTACCGGACGGGCGTGGAAGGGACCTTCTCCCATCTCTGCGTTCTGGCGGACTTGAGGACCGCATCGCAGACGTATTGGGTTTCAAGTGCCTCCCGGAAAGTCGGACCGGCGGGCTTGCCCGTTTCAATCCCCCTCACAAAATCAGCCACCTGATGAACAAAGCTGTGCTCATAGCCGATCTGCAGGCCCGGGACCCACCAGTTCTTCATATAAGGATGGTCGCTGTCGCTGACGTGAATGCTGCGCCAGCCGCGCAGCTTGCCTTCGTCGCGGTGGTCGAAATATTGCAGGCGATGAAGGTCGTGCAGATCCCAGGCGATGCTGGCATGCTCGCCGTTGATCTCGAAAGTATTGAGGGCCTTGTGGCCTCGGGCGTAGCGGGTGCTCTCAAAAGTCGCCAGCGAACCGTTCTTGAATCGCGCCAGAAAAGCGCAGGCGTCATCAATCGTCACCTTCTGCACCTTGCCCGTCAGGGTGTGCGTACGCTCTTTGATGAAGGTCTCCGTCATGCCGTTGACCTTGTCGATGCTGCCATTGAGCCAGAGGGCCGTGTCAATGCAATGGGCCAGCAGATCCCCGGTGACACCGCTGCCAGCGGCCTTGGCGTCCAAGCGCCACAAACCCGCCCCGCCCTGGGGCAGCTCGGGACTGATGGTCCAGTCCTGAAGGAATTTTGCGCGGTAATGAAACACCCGTCCCAGCTTGCCCTCGTCGATCAACTGCTTGGCCAGAGTGACGGCCGGGACGCGGCGGTAATTATACCAAACGATGTTGGCAACCTTGGCTTTTTCCACAGCGGCGACCATCTTGCGGCCTTCCGGCCCGTCCATCGACAAGGGTTTCTCGCACAGAATCATCTTGCCAGCCTTTGCGGCGGCAATCGCAATCTCCGCATGGCTGTTGTTGGGCGTGCAAATGTCGATTGCGTCGATGTCTTCCCGGGCGATGAGCTTGCGCCAGTCCGTCTCGATGGATTGATAGCCCCATTTCTCGGCAAAAGCCTTGACCTTGGCCTCGTCCCGGGCGCAGACGGCCTGCAAGACGCACTGGTGTTCGAGGTCGAAAAAGTTATTTACCTTGCGATAGGCGTTGGAATGCGTCCGGCCCATGAATCCGTAGCCGATGAGTCCGATGCGAAGTTGTTTTGTAGGCATAATTGAAGTGGTTCAGTTAATTGGTGACACGGCTATGCTTTCCAGCCGTGATTCTCGCGAACCTGAATCATCGCGGTGAGGATGTCATTCCAGGTCTGTTGCTTCATCAGCGTGTCGTTGGGAAACATGCATCCATCCCAGCAGATGTGCTTCATTTTCTTCGTGACCTTGCCTTTGCTGTCGCGCAGCCAATAACCGGAGTCGCGGGCGATGTTAAGTTTGCCCTTGGGATCGGTGGCCAGGCAATGGCGCCCGGTCTTCTCATGATCGCCGGAACCAAAAACGCTGCCATCATTCTGCGCCACATGGAAATCGATAGTCCAAGGGCGAAGCGAGTCCGTCAGCTTGGTCATGGCCTTGTGGAATTGGGCGGGCTCGTAATGGTAATTCTTAGGCACGATTCGGTGCGCCTCGGCATTGTAACCCAACGTGTAAAGATGAGTGTGGGACATGTCGGCCTGGAAACCTACCACCTTGGGCATGGCGGTCTCCTCGAGCAGATTGACCATGTGCTTCCAAGAGTGCATCCCGCCCCAGCAGATTTCCCCCTCGGCTGCGAGCCGTTCACCGTGGTCCTTGGCCACCTTGGCCCCCTCCCGAAAGGTCTTGGCGATCAACTTGGTGTTCGCCACCGGGTCCTTGTCCCAATCCGTCACCCCTGCGGCTGAGTCGATGCGGACAACGCCATAGGGCCGCACGCCAAGTTCACGGAGCTTGGAGGCGATCCTGCAGGCCTTGGCCACGGCGGCGACCCAGTTCTTGCGCTTGGTTTCGTCCCCCATGGCAGACCCGTCAAACCACACCGGCGCCACCACCGAGCCCACTTCAAATCCCTTTTTGCGGATTTTGTCGGCCAGCTTCTTGATCCCGTCATCGCTGATGTCAATCGAGACATGAGGGTCGTAAAGGAACAGATCAACCCCGTCGAACTTGATGCCGTTGACCTCCGCCTTGGCGGTGAGATCCAGCATGGTATCAAGGCTTATGGAAGGCTCAGCGCCGGGGCTGCCCTTGCCGACCAAGCCGGGCCACATGGCGTTGTGAAGCTTGGGAAAATTGTTTACTGTTTGGCCGTTGTTCATAATTGCGTTAAAAAGCGCGTTGCACTGGTATCGTCTGACGGGCTGACAAAAGCTACCAATCGCCGCGAGTCCGGCAACACCAAACTGCACCAAACTGAAATCCAAGGAACCGTTGCCTCCCACAGACGCCCCGCTGTTCCCTTGCCTGCCCCAATAGACAATCAAGCCGCCACCAGCCCCATGCATGCCGGATAAAAGCGCAGCGTCGACAACAGGCGCTGCCCGGGGGATTCAAAACAAGGATCAGCGAAGACACTCGGCGCCGTCCGCAACCCCGACCGGGAACCCGAACCTGAAGGATTGACGATCCGGCAGGGATCAAAACGCCCGGACGCAACCCACCCCCTCCAACCGGAACGGCCTTGGCCGTTTATCGGTAAGGCTGATGCAGCTCCACCACCGCGGGCTTTTTTCTGCCCCGCATCCGGATGTTCAGGGTTTCCACCCCCACCGAGAACGCCATGGCAAAGTAAATGTAGCCTTTGGGGATTTCCTTGCCGAACCCCTCGGCCACAAGCGCACACCCGATAAGCATCAGAAAACTCAAGGCCAGCATTTTCAGCGACGGATGCTTGTGAATAAACACGCTGATTCTCCCGGCATAGATGAGCATGAACAACAGCGCAATGATGACCGCAGCAATCATCACCGGCAGATGCTTTGCCATCCCAACAGCGGTGATGACCGAGTCGAGTGAGAAGACGATGTCGAGCACGAGGATTTGCGCCACCACTGCGGCGAACTTAGGCGGAACCCGACTGGTGACCGAGCCGTCTTCTCCTTCCAGTTTTTCATGGATCTCATTGGTGCTTTTCCAGAGGAGAAACAAACCGCCGCAGATCAGGATCAGATCGCGTCCTGACACGCCGTGAGGCGCCGGGAGGATGCCCAGTGTGGGCAGGTGGAAGAGGGGTTGGGTCAGTTTGACCATGAATGCCAGAGCACATAGCAGAAGCAACCGGGTGACCAGAGCAAGACTCAGCCCCGTTTGACGTGCTTTACCTTGCTGGTCCGCCGGCAGTTTGCCCGCCAAAATCGAGATGAACACAATGTTGTCGATGCCGAGAATTATCTCCAGCAAGGTCAGCGTGAACAGGCTGATCCAGATTTCCGGTTTAGTGATCCAATCCATAAAGGCCAGATGGTTGGGGAATCAGGGGCAAAGTCAAAAACAATAGGCGGGAACCCGAAGCGGCGGAATGCGCCGGAATGCTCTTACCTTCTTACGCGGCATATTCCCCCGCCAATTCAAACGGGAACACGAGCTGCGGCGGCATTATCCTCAATCTGTCTGAATCAAGGTTTGAGGCGTTCGTGTCAAGGCGTCCGCGGGTTTCACAAAAACCAAAGACGACACCGACCGCTCTGATAAAACCCTGATTACCCCGAACACTGCGCCGCAATCAAGAGGGCGCGCCACACCTGCCAGGGTCGAATCACTCCTCGTCCTGCCTGCCTTCCTTCTTCTGTTTTTTGCTCCTCTTGACCACCGGGACTTGGGTGGAGCCGGACTTGAGGGGGCCGGATTTCATGATTTCCAAGAGGTTTTTAATGGCAATGTCAGCCTCCTCCTCCGGGCGTTTCACGGGTCCGTCTCTTCCCATCAGCATCATTTTCTTATACAGATGCTGCGATGAAACGGTCTCGCTCACGATAAACATGCCTGAGGGGATGAAGTTCTCCACCAACGCGCCAATGCCAAATACTCCACCGGTTCGGGAGAGTAGCGGGGGTTGTTTGGACCAAGTCTGCCCTCCGTCCGCAGTATTCCACCACCCCACTTCACCCCTGCTGCTGCCGCTGCTTGCCAGAATCACCCTCACTTGGGTGGGGAATTCCACGATCAGGTCCCCGTCCTGGCTTCCGCCATCGGGAACGATGGCGGTCGGGCCCGTCCAAACACTGCCGGTCCATCGGGAATAGCGCACCTGCCCCTTGGCGTAACGAAAGATCAAATGCGGATGCCCTTCCGCATCCACCCTGCATGTGCCGTGGTTGCAGCGATCAGTCCCGGTGTTGAAGACGAGCGATTTTGCATCGGCATACTCCTTGGTTACAGGCACACTCAAGTGTTCCCCTGCCACATTTTCCCATGACCCATTCCCGCAGTTCAGCTGCATATAGTAGACGTTGTGCCGGGCGCTGGTATGGCCCGGATTGGCGCAGGGATGGTAAACATACGAGGCGGTGATGGTGTCGCCAAGGCCCTTGGCAAACCAGGCATACCAGGCGTCATGGGTGGTGGGACTGGCTGCCTGGGGCTTGTGCTTGATTATGGAAACCTCCGGCGCAAAAGTGCGGCCGTTATCAACGGACTTTTGGTAAACCCAGTCGCTGCGATGCGCTCCATGCCGGTAAAAGAGGTAGACGTCGCCGCTGTCCGTTTGCACAAACTGCGGATAGGTGCCGAAGGGCGGGATGTTGTCCAAAACCTGCCAGGATGAGATGTCCTGCGGTTTTCTGGAGACAAGATGTGTCAGTTTGGCACCGCGCACTGAACCGGCAGGCGTGCCCAACGTGTTGACTCCAAGCAGAGGACTTCCACCATGAGCGCCGAAAACCACATGGATGTAACCCTGAACGTCCACCATCATGGCGGGCTTGCCGTGGTTGTCCAACTCACTGTTGTCGATCGGGTCCGGTGTTTTCCCCATCAGGCTCACTCCGGCGAGCACCGGTCCCGACCATTTGCGGCCGGCATGATTATAAGCGCAGACATAGGAATCCTCATGCGGCCCCTGATAGGCGAGATAAGTTGTGCCTTGATAATACTGCCCTGTGGGATGCTGCATCGTGGAAGAGACGTTCCCGAACCCGTTGTCTGTGAAATAGTCCACGTTTGCGGCCTGGGCAATGAGGCTCACTGAAAAAATGCCCGCCAGAGGAAATCGGACCCGCGGCCGGTGCGCCTTGGAATTGAACATCATGCTTCGCACTTTAGGCCTGCCGCCAAAAATAGGAAAACATTTTGCCCCGTTCTTTTTCCCCGGCTCCTGCGGCAGTCCCACACTAGGATTACTCCTCTCACCTTCGGAGTGGGGTGCCCTAAGGTGGATTGCCGTCATCCCGTATCGCCACGCACGCCGGGCCGGATTGCGGTCCAAGGGGGAACCCGGGGCGGGAGCGCTAACGAGCCTCGCAACCCACGGCCGCCTGCATTGAGTCCAAACCGGCCGAGGTGATCCGTCGTTGAAGACCGGAGACGATGTTTTTGGCGATGCCAGGGCCCTCATAGACCAAGCCGGTATAGACCTGCAGCAGTGAAGCCCCGGCGGCGATTTTCTCCCATGCGTCGGCCGCGTTGAAAACACCACCGACGCCGATGATAGGAAGCGCGCCGCGCGTCTGCCGGTGGAGATGCCGCACGACTTCCGTGCTGCGCTGGCGCAACGGGCGTCCACTCAGTCCTCCGGCCTGAGCATAAACCTTTTGCACCTCTGGATCCACGGAAGGCGGGCGGGCCAGCGTGGTGTTGGTGGCAACAATCCCCGCAATCTGGCGCGGCCCGACCAGCTCAAGAATTTCGTCCAGTGCGCTGAAGGAAAGGTCGGGGGCGACTTTGACCAAAACGGGTCGGGGATGCGGCGGGCGGTTGAGTTCCTGAATGGCGGCGAAAATCTCGTCCAGGGCCGGACGGTCCTGGAGCTGGCGCAGGTTGGGAGTGTTGGGCGAACTGACGTTGACGACAAAAAAGTCCAGATACGGCTTAAGCACGCGGAAGGAGTTTGCGTAATCACCAGGGGCTTGCTCTATCGGGGTGATTTTGGATTTGCCCAGATTCATTCCCACCGGATGATCAGGCCAGCGTCCCAGGGACCGCCAGTGGCTGATTTTCTCCGCGAGCGCTTCAGCCCCGGGATTGTTAAAGCCCATGCGGTTGACGATGGCGTCCTGAGACACCGCCCGAAACACCCGCGGAGTGGGATTGCCTGGTTGCGCATGCCAAGTGGCGGCCCCCAACTCTACAAAGCCAAAGCCCAGCGCCGCCCACGCCGGCACAGCCTCAGCCGTCTTGTCCATCCCTGCGGCCAGGCCGATGGGATTGGGAAAAGTCAGGCCGAACAATTTCACGGGCAGTAGCGGCGCGCCATAAAAAGCGCGCAGCGCGCGGCACAGGAATTCATGGCGGCTGGCGAACCCCAAAGCATGCAGGGTCTTTTGATGAATGGTCTCGGCGTCATTCTTGAAGAGCACCGGCCTGATTGTTTTTTGATAGAGAAAGCTCATTCGATAAAGTGGGTGATGAGGTTGGGGTTGGTTGACTGCCGTCCAGCTGCGCCCCGAACGATCATGGGTCGGGCTATTGGACTATTGGCGGAAACCAGCACATTAAAAAGACCCGGCCGACAACGAACCGAAAAAACCCAGAGACATGCCAAACTCAACGGCTCAGGTCCTGACGCACCCCGGTTGCCGGGGAAGCGGTGGTGGTGGTTGAGGATTGCGCCATCGGACGCTCCGCTCCGTTGATGCGGGCACTCTCGGCCTGGGAGAGCGGAAGCAACTTGCGGTAGGTGGCGAAAGCCAAAAGCGGCCAGGCATTGCGATACATGTCGTACTTGAGATAAAACACCCGCGGAAAACCCGTTCCGGTCGTCTCGTGTTCCGTCCATGAACCATCGGCATTCTGGGAACGGATCAGGTACTCGATCCCGCGCCGGATGCTGGGCCGGTGAGGATCATCGAAGGCGCATAGTCCCATGAGCGCCCAGGCGGTCTGGGATGCGGTGCTGGGTCCCTGCCCCTTGAAAACAGGGTCGTCGTAGGTGTTGCAGCGCTCACCCCAACCGCCATCCTCGTGTTGAACGCTCTCCAACCAGTCGCGGGCTTGGATCAACCAGGGCTGGTTCATGTTGAGATTCATGGCCCGCAAGCCGCGCAACACCTGCCAAGTGCCGTAGATATAATTGACCCCCCAGCGGCCATACCACGATCCGTCCTGCTCCTGCTGGCGCCGGATATAATCCAACCCCTTTTGAACCTGAGGATGATCGGCGGGCCACCCTTCGCAGCCGAGCAATTCCAGAATGCGGGCCGTGATGTCGGCGCATTCCGGATCCAGCATCGCGTTATGGTCGGCGAAGGGGACTTTCTCCAAAATGTTCTTGGTGCAATCCTTGTCGAATGCCGCCCAGCCCCCATCCCTGCACTGGAAGGCCATCATCCACTTCAACCCGCGCTGAAAGCATTCGTCACGGGCCTTCGGCCGGTCGGTCGGGATCTGGCGCAGTGCCAGCAGCACCATCGCCGTGTCATCCACGTCCGGATTCCACTTGTTCTCATACTCAAACACCCACCCGCTGGGTTCGACATCGACGGGATTCTTGTGATGCCAGTCGCCCCGGAAACGGATTTCTTTGGCCATCAGCCATTCGCAGGCCTGTTTCATCCGCGGGTGTTCGGCCGGAATGCCCGATTCGCGCAGGCAGATGGCCACGATAGCCGTGTCCCAAACCGGCGAGAAGCACGGTTCGATGCGCACGCTCTGGGGGGTCTCGTGCTGAAGGCGCTTCAACTGCTGCCACTGCCTCTGGAGTCTGGGGTTGTCCCTGGAATAGCCCAAGGCCTTCAGTGCGATGATCGAATTGAGTATGGCCGGGAAGATGGCGGCCAGACCGTCGGATCCCTCGAATCTTTCCAGCATGAACTGCTCGCACTTCTTCAAGGCCCGCTTGCGAAAGGGATGCAGGCCGTGGCCGGCAAACCACTCCGCGAGTTTATGCAACCGGTCCAGCCAAAGAAAAAAGTTGCGCAGGGAAATCCGTTCCGGATCCGGAGGCAGGGCCAGATCCCGCTCGTGAAAGCCTTGGGGATAAAGCTCATCCAGGCTGACCTGTTTTTTGGGCAAACGGGTGGGCTTGAAATGGTTGATGATGGCCAGCGGCACCAGCATGGCGCGCGACCAGTTGCTCATATCCCAGAAATTCACGTGGAACCATTTGCCGATGAGCAGCACCTCGCAGGGAATGGTCGGCACATATTCCCACGGAAACAAACCTATCAATGCCAGATAAAGCTTGGAGAAGGTGTTCATCCGGGGAACCCCGCCCAGGTTCAAGGCCAGCTCGCGGGCCCTCAGCATGCGCGGATCGGTCACTGACACGCCGGCCAATTTCAAGGCCAGATAGGCCTTGATGGTGGCATTGACCTCGGCGGGACCGCCATAATAAATGTTCCATCCGCCATCGGGCAACTGCATGGAAAAAATATGGTTCACGGCCTTGCGCTCCCAAGACGCATCCACCGACCCATCCCAGTGATGATAGGCGACCATGTCGGAAACCAAGGTCGAGTCCACCATCAACTCACCCACCCAGTAGCCCTCGGGTTTCTGGACCTGAAGCAAATAATTTTGCGACCGCTCAATGGCGGCCTCTAGATCGGCTGGGCAAGAAAAAGCCGGGAATTCCTGCCGGGACAAACCCCGCAGTTGGTTATTATCAGGTGTCACTGACACGCGCATACTCTGCGAATCCGAACCGGTGCTGTAAAGACCTAATCACAAAGCTGGCGGGGGCTCAATCGTCTCAACAGGAACAAGCCGAACCAATGCAAAAGCGGCTTTACCGCCCCCACTCCAACCCGCAAACGACACACTTCAATCCACCCGCCGCATAGCCGCGTCAGCCGGCAAGTTCTCCAGCAGTTGAGCCACCGTGCAGGTCTGTCCGGGCAGCACCAGTTCCGGAGCGATTTCACTCAGGGGCTGCAGGACAAAGCGCCGCTCGTGGGCGCGGGGATGGGGCAGGATAAGCGCCGGACCGGGCCGCACTTCAGAGCCGAACACAATTAAATCCAAATCCAGAGGCCGCGGTTCATTCAGCACCAACTTGGGCTGGCGGCCGAATTCCTTCTCGAGAGCCTGAAGACGGCCAATCATGCTTTCGGGAGTCTCCTCGGGGTGCGCAGCCAGTCCCACCACGGCATTAAGGAAATCCGGCGACCCGGGCGGGCAGTCCACCGGTGCCGTGACATAGAGGCATGACCTCAGCAACGGCCGCAGAGACAGCTCCTGCAGCAGGTCCATGGCGCGGCAAAGCGTTTCTCGTGCCCGCCCCAGATTGGAGCCCAAGGCGACAAAAACGAGTTCATCTTTCATGAGTGTTCAAATCATTTCAGACCAGCCATGAGTGGGGCGCAATCATGGATCCCTGCGATGCGGTTTGAATGGAGCCCGGAACGGATTTTGAAAAGGCGGGTGTGTGCGGAAACCAAAGCACCGCAGAGGCACGGGAAACAAACACCGGGGGATCATCTCAAACCCTCAAAACCTTTCGGAGATGAATCATTTCAACCCCAACACATCTTGCATGTCGTAAAGGCCCGGGGATTTTCCGACCACCCACGCAGCGGCGCGCAACGCTCCGTTGGCGAATGTGTCCCTGCTCGAGGCCTTGTGCGTGAGCTCAACCCGTTCCCCCGCGTTGGCGAAAATCACGGTATGATCGCCCACAACATCCCCGCCGCGAATGGAGTGAATGCCGATTTCCCCCCGGGTCCGCTCTCCGACAATCCCCTCACGCCCGTGCCGGGCGGCCTCGTTCAAATGCAGATGCCGGACTTGGGCCAGGATTTCGGCCAGCGACTTGGCCGTGCCGCTTGGAGCGTCACGCTTGAGACGGTGATGCATCTCAAGCACCTCAAGATCAAAGTCAGGCCCGAGGATTTCGGCGGCTTTGCGCGTGAGCCAGAAGAGGGTGTTGACCCCCGTCGAATAATTGGAGGCCCAGACCATCGGAACCCGGGATTTTGCGGCTGAAATCTGAAATGTTTCCGTGTCATTGTGCCCGGTGGTACCGATGATCAAAGCCTTCTGATGCTTGGCACACAACGCGGCCACACCGGCTGTGGCGGAATGGGAACTGAAATCTATCACCGCGTCACACTTCTCAATCAACGCTGCCAGATCGTCGCCTTGATCAATCTGACCGACCACCGCCAACCCGGGGTGACCGGCGGCACAGGCCAGCAGAGCCTGGCCCATACGGCCTTTGGATCCTGTAATGATAATGCGCGTCATAGGATGAATTTAGAGGGGCTGCGACGGGAACGGAAGAAAAAGCTCACGGGACACAGACCTGAACAGCGGCCGCATGCGCGGAGGCCAGCTCGTCGGCCCGGGTGATGCAGACATTCAGATCGCGCAACTGCCCGTCGCGCAACCCGTAAATCCAACCGTGCACGGCCAGTTCCTGTCCGCGCCCCCAGGCATCCTGCACCACCGTGGTCTGGCAGGCATTGACCACCTGCTCGATTACGTTCAACTCGCAGAGCCGGTCGCAAAGCTGGGCATCATCGCCAACCCGGGCCAAAGCCGGGGCGTGCTTGTGGCGCACGTCCTGCACGTGCCGCAGCCAGTTGTCGATAAGTCCCAGCTTCTGGTTGCGCAACGCGGCCGTAACCCCGCCGCAGCCATAGTGACCGCAGATGATGATATGCCGCACGCGCAACACCTCCACCGCATATTGAATCACCGACAGGCAGTTCAGATCGGTGTGGACAACGACATTGGCGACGTTGCGGTGAACGAACACCTCGCCGGGCAACAGACCCACAACCTGATTGGCAGGCACCCGGCTGTCCGAACACCCAATCCAGAGGTAGCCCGGACTTTGCTGGTGGGAGAGCTTCTCAAAAAAGTCAGGCTGGTGGGCGCGGATGGAGTCCGACCAAGCACGGTTGTTGTCAAAGAGGTTTTGCAGCAGGCGCATGACAAATCAATCCCGGCCGGTCATGGCAACAAACCAGTGGCCTGGAGGGATTTGCGTAGAACCTCCCGGCTGGCTGCGCTCAGCGGCACCAGCGGCAGCCGGTATTCCTCCTCCATCTGCCCAAGCATCGCCAACGCGGCCTTAACCGGCACCGGGTTGGTCTCCACGAACAGGTCCTTGAAGAGCGGATAAAACTTCTGGTGAAGTTTCAGCGACACGGATGCCTTGCCTTGGGCAAAGGCTTTGACCATGTCCGAAACCTCGCGGGGAATCACATTCGAGGCCACGCTTATCACACCATCGGCCCCCACCGCCATGAACGGCAGGGTCAACGAATCGTCACCGCTGAGAATGTTGAACCGCGCCCCCAAGGCCGCGCGCAACTGGCTCACCCGGTCGGCATTCCCCCCAGCCTCCTTGATGCCGACGATATTCATGCAGTCACCCGCCAGGCGCTTGACGGTGTCCACGGCAATCTCGATGCAGCAACGGCCCGGGATGCTATAGAGGACCAGCGGCAATTTGGTGGCGCGCGCAATGGCGTGGAAATGTTGGAACAGGCCTTCCTGGGAGGGTTTGTTGTAATATGGGGCCACCTGCAGCGAGCCATCGGCCCCGGCCTTCTCTGCCGCCTGCGTCAAATGGATCGCCTCGCGGGTCGCATTGGCCCCCGTGCCGGCCAAAACCTTGATCTTGCCCGCCGCGAATCCAACCGAAAGCGCAATGATCCGGATGTGCTCCTCGTAATCAACCGTGGGCGATTCGCCGGTGGTTCCGACCGGCACGATGCCGTCCACCCCTCCGCGGACTTGGGCTTTGACGAGCCGTTCCAGTGCGGCTTCATCCAACTTGCCGTTTTTAAACGGCGTAACAATGGCAGTGTAAGTTCCAGTGAACATGGTTAAATCAAAAATTGATTCTCTATCATTTGCCGCACTTTGGCCAGCCGGAAATATTCCACCCCCCACAGACCGCACTGACACAAACCTGGCCTTCGCAACATTGACTTGCACGCCGTTCTTGGTTTCCCTTCTTCATTGCCATGCATTTCCCACATCCCGCCACCAAGACACCCCCTGGAAAACCGATGCGGTTGCTGATTCTTTGCCATGCTCTTCTCTGCTTGGGTACCGCGCCACTCCAACCGCCCACAACTGGCACCACTGGCTCCACTAGCGGGGGATCCCCCCACCCGATGATTCTCAAACCTGAGGCCTTCAAGCATCACGTGGATTCCTTCAACGCAAACGATCGCGAGCTTTATTCACAGCACATCCCCAACGCCGGAGCCTGGGATTTTCTAAAAAACAACATTCCCCTGCTCGACTGCCCGGACAAAGAACTGGAGACAACCTACTACTTCCGCTGGTGGACCTATCGCAAGCACCTCAAACAAACCCCCACCGGATTCATCGTCACGGAGTTCCTTCCGCCCGTGGGCTGGGCGGGCAAGGAAAACTCCATCAACTGCGCCGCCGGCCACCACCTTTACGAAGGCCGCTGGCTAAGCGATCCCCGCTACCTCGACAGCTATTCACGCTTCTGGTTCCGGGGCGGCGGCGAACCGCGGCGCTACAGCTTCTGGGCCGCCGACGCCATTCTGGCCCGCTGCTGCGTCACGGGCGACACAGCCCCCGCCAAGGATCTGTTACCCGATCTCATCGCGAACTACGCCAGTTGGGAAGCGTCCCGAGGCGGAACCAATGGCCTGTTCTGGCAGGAGGACGGTCAGGACGGCATGGAGGTGTCCATTGGCGGCAGCGGCTTTCGTGCTACCATCAACAGCTACCAGTTCGGCGACGCACGGGCCATCGCCAGAATTGCCGAGCTGGCCGGGAAACCGGAAACCGCAGCCGCATTCCGGACGAAGGCCGCAGTGCTCAAAAAACTCGTCCAGGAAAAGCTCTGGGACGCGGATGCGGAGTTTTTCAAGGTCCTGCCGCGTGGAGAAAACAAGCCGCTCGTCCAAGCCCGGGAGCTCCACGGCTTCACCCCGTGGTATTTCAACCTGCCGGACCCGCAGTTCGCCGCTGCGTGGAAACAGCTCATGGACCCCCAAGGCTTTTTCGCCCCCTTCGGCCCGACCACATCAGAACAGCGAAATCCGGGGTTCGCCCTGAATTATCAAGGTCACGAATGCCAGTGGAACGGTCCAAGCTGGCCCTACTCCACCGCCGTCACCCTCACCGCCCTGGCCAACCTGCTCAACGGACCGCCCCAGCAATTCATCCGCCCAACCGATTATTTCCAACTGCTCAAGATCTACTCAAACTCCCATCGCCGCACCCTGCCCGACGGACGGGTGGTGCCGTGGATTGATGAGAACCTTAATCCCAGAACCGGGGACTGGATCTCACGCACGCTCCTGATCCAACGCCACCAGGGTCCCGAGGAGCGCGGCAAGGACTACAACCACTCCACCTTCTGCGATCTCGTCATCAGCGGGCTCATCGGACTCCGTCCCCGTGCAGATGACACCGTTGAAGTAAACCCGCTGCTGCCCGAGGGGGCCTGGGACCACTTCTGTCTGGATCAGATTCACTACCACGACGGCTGGCTGACGATTCTGTATGACCGCAGCGGAGAGCATTACCAGAGGGGCAAAGGGCTGATTATCTTCGCCGACGGCAAAGAGATTGCCCGCGCCAGCGGATTAACCCGGGTAACAGGAAAACTGCCCGTATCGCCAACGACAACCACCTCGGCCGGCTGGAAAAAATTCGAAGGCAACCCCGTCATGGGCGGCCAATACGGCACCTGTTTCGACGTTTCAGTTTTAAAGGAAGCAGAGACCTACCGCATGTGGCTGTCTTGGCGCCCCAAGGAAAGCATCGCCCTCGTCGAGAGCAAGGACGGCATCCACTGGAGTGAGCCGCCAAGGATTGCACTAGGCCCGCGCCCCGAAACGGGCTGGGAGGATGGCATCAACCGGCCCGTGGTTTTGAAGCGCAGCGACGGCTATCACCTGTGGTACACCGGTCAGGCTAAGGGCCATTCCTGGATCGGCTACGCCACCAGCGCAGACGGATTGAGTTGGAAACGGATGAGCCGGCAGCCGGTGCTCTCCCCCGACAAGCCCTGGGAGAAGGTGGCGGTCATGTGCCCCCATGTCTTGTGGGATGCTCATACCAAACTCTTTCGCATGTGGTATTCAGGAGGAGAGCAAGGGGAGCCCAACGCCATCGGCTATGCCACCAGCCCCGATGGGTTGACCTGGACGAAAAACCAGACCAACCCGGTCTTCACCGGCGACCCCGCCCTGCCCTGGGAGCATGACCGCGTCACCGCCTGTCAGGTGGAAAAAGCGGCGGATTGGTATCAGATGTTTTACATCGGCTTTCGCGATGAAGCCCACGCCCAGATAGGCCTGGCACGCTCGCGCGATGGCGTCACTGGCTGGCAGCGGCATCCCGCCAACCCCATCGTCCGCCCGGGCGAAAACCAATGGGATCACGACGCCTGTTACAAGCCCTATGCCATCTATGACGGCCACCAATGGCTGCTCTGGTATAACGGCCGCCACGGAGGACTCGAACAGATCGGCGTGGTCATTCACGAAGGGCGGGATCTTGGATTTCCCCGCTAGTCAGGCCCCTTGCTGCCGAACATCAATGGCCCCTTTCTTCCAGACAATAATTTCCCAGCCCGATTCTTTAGCGGAGAGTATCGCTTCCCGGGCTGTTCAAAGCCTGCAATAATTTGCCTGGGAAGTAGATCGACACATAAAATGAAGCCGGCGCCGAACAATTGGATGGAGCACTCCCCCCGGCTCGCCCTTGAGTCGGATGGTGGACGGAGATTTGAACGCGCCCTTCGCGTCTCGCATCACGGGTCGACGGCGGTCACTCACCTCTGGTCGGTAGCCGGCAAGACGCGCGTAAATTTATGACACCAGCCATGCACAAGATTTTCGGAGTCATGCTCTGTTTGTTCGCCATGATCCGACTGGTGAGCCATCCTGCCGCAAAGACTAGTTTCGTTGAGTATTTGTTGATCGCTGTCATGTTTGCGTGCGGCATTGTTTTGTTTTTCCCAAAGAAACCACCGGGTTCTGACAAGAAGTGAGAGTATGACATTTTAACCAGTCGCCGGAGACAACCTCGATTGCCGCCTTCGGTCAATCGAGAACGCCCGTTGCGCGACAAGTCAGTGGTTCGTGGCGGGCGAGCTTTGTTCGCTGGGCTGCTCCCAGCCAAGACACTTGGAGACACACGCAGGCCTGTTTAAAACCCGCTTTTGGGATGAACGGGGCCCCGCTAGCGGAGCTCGGGTTTGGGCAAGCCGGTTGCGCAAGTATTAAAGGCCAAAGAGCTGACTCAAAGTGTGGAGTTAGTCTCCAAAGCTCGTCCCGACGCGTTTGGCGCTTTGAATCCAGGCGTGATCCGGAGGCACCGTCTTTAAATTGCCGGCCACGTCCGCGATGGGAACAGGTTTCACTCCATCGCCGCGCGCGGCGACCATCACGCCGAAAACCTTGTCGTGGATCAGTTCGGCGGCCATGGTTCCCAGGCGTGTGGCCAAAAGGCGGTCGCCTGCCGAGGGGGTGCCGCCCCGCTGGACATAGCCCAGAATGGTGACGCGCGCTTCAAGCCGGGTTAACTCCTCCAACTGCCGGGCCAAGCGCAGGGTGTTGCCGCTGTGGTTGGCAGTGAGCACCGCCAACTCCGTCTTGGCACGCTGTTTTTCCGTTTTGGTTTTGGCATTGAGTTTGCGCTTGGCCGCCGCCGCAAATGCGGCCGAATCCTCCTTGGACAACGCCCCTTCAGCCACCGCAACAATGCTGAAATTCGTGCCATGACGGCTGCGGCGGCGTATGGCCGCGGCAATATGGTTCACGTCGTAGGGGATTTCAGGGATCAGCACCACATCGGCCCCCCCGGCGATGCCCGCCCCCAAGGTGAGCCAGCCCGCACGATGCCCCATGATCTCGGCAATGATGATGCGATGATGACTGTGGGCGGTGCTGTGCAAACGGTCCACCGCCTCCGTGGCGATTCCCAATGCGGTGTCAAAACCGATGGTGGCGTCGGTCAACGCCACATCATTGTCGATCGTCTTGGGAAGAGTGATGACATTCAGGCCCGCCTCCACAAGGCGCAGAGCGTTCTTATGCGTGCCCCCGCCACCGATGCAAACCAACGCGTCGAGACCGAATTTCTGGTAGTTCCGGACAATGACACTGGTCATATCGCACATCTGTCCATCGATCTCCATCCGATGCGGCTTGTCACGGCCGGTGCCCAGCACAGTGCCTCCCACGGTTAGAATGCCCGAGAGGGCCCGCTTGTCCAAGCGCATCCGCAAATCTTCGGCTAGGCCGCGGAAACCGTCCCGGAAGCCGATGATCTCGGCCCCGTAACTGCCCAGAGCCGCCTTGCCAACCGCCCGAATTGCCGCGTTGAGGCCCGGAGCGTCACCGCCCGCCGTAATGATACCAATGCGCTTGTTCATAGATTCAAGGGGACGTTTTTGACTGGAACCAGCCCGGCAGGGACCACCGTGGTCATCGAGCCTTTCCGAATCAGGAAAGAGGAATTCATGGCGGCAAATCGGTCAAAGACCGCCGAAGCGGCGGTGGCGCCGGTGGTATTCCTCCAGCGCCGCGAAAAAGTGCGGCTTGCGGAACTCCGGCCAGAGTGTCTCGGTGACCACCAGTTCCGTGTAGGAGATTTGCCAGAGCAGAAAATTGCTGATCCGCATTTCACCACTGCTGCGAATAAGCAGGTCCGGATCCGGCCAGTGCCGGGTCTGGAGATGCTGGGTGAAGGCTTTTTCATTGATATCGGCCGGGTCGAGATGGCCGGCTTTCACCTCGCGGGCGATGCTCCTGACCGCATCCACGATTTCCGTGCGGCCGCCGTAGCTCAGGGCCAGAATCAGGGTCAGCCCATTGTTTCCGGCCAGAGTCGCCATGGATTTACGGAGCTGTTCCTGCACGTTGTCCGGAAGGCGGTGAATCTGGCCGATCGCCTCCAAACGCACATTGTTCTTGTTGAGATCGGGGGTCTCGCTCTTGAGATAGTGAACCAGATACTTCATCAACGCGTCGACCTCATCCTTGGGCCGGCTCCAATTCTCCACCGAGAATGCGTAAAGGGTGAGGTATTTGATTCCGATCTCCCCGGCGGTGCGGATGATGGTCTTGGCCGACTCGGCGCCGCGGCGATGGCCTTCCACCCGGGGCAGGTACCGTTCCCGCGCCCACCGGCCATTGCCATCCATGATCACAGCCACGTGCTGCGGCAGGTTGGCCTTGGCGGCGGTGGTGAGTTGCGGGGCAGCCTGGCTCATGGGCGGTCAGACGAAAATGGTCTGGTCCCGGCCCGGCCCGACCGAGGCGATATAAAGTCTGGCCCCGGTCAGTTCGGAAATGGCCTTGAGATAAGCGCGCGCCTTGGGAGGCAACGCCTTGAAGGTCCGCGCCTTGTCCGTGGGCGTCTGCCATCCCTCAAACTCCACATACACCGGAACGCACTCCGCAAGGACCTGCGCGTCGTTGGGCATGAAATCATAAAGTTCTTTTCCCCGGCGATAGGCCACGCAAACCCGGATGGTTTCCAGCGTGTCGAGCCCGTCCAGGTTGGTGATGGCCAGATCATCAATGCCGTTGACCATGGCGGCATGGCGGGTGGCCACACTGTCAAACCAGCCGCAGCGGCGGGCCCGGCCGGTGGTCGACCCGAATTCCCGCCCCATCCCGTGGAGCAGGTCGGAGATGGCGGCGTTCTCCGTGGGCAATGGGCCCTCCCCAACCCGAGTGGTATAGGCTTTCATGACCCCCACCACCCGGTCCATGCGGTGGGGCGGAACGCCCGAACCGGTGCAGGCCCCGCCCGCGGTGGTGTTGGAGGATGTGACGAAAGGATAAGTGCCGTGATCAATGTCCAGAAAAGTGCCTTGTGCCCCCTCGAAAAGCATCCGCGCGCCGCCCTGCATTTTCTGATGCAGCAACACCACGGTGTTGGCAACAAAGGGTTTCAAAAAAACACCCGCCGCCAGATAGTCCGCATACACTTTTTTAAAGGAAAGCGGCTTGCCCCCCAAAGCCTTCAGCACCCCGTTGTTCTCCGCAATCCGTTTCGAGAGCTTCTCCTTCAACAGCACTGGATCCACCAGATCGCTGATCCGCAGGCCCACGCGGGCCGCCTTGTCCCCATAGGCCGGGCCAATCCCGCGTTTGGTGGTGCCGATCTTGTTCTTGCCCTTGACCGTCTCCCGCCGCGCATCCAGCTCGCGGTGATAAGGAAAGACGACATGGGCCGTTTCGCTGACCACAAAGTTCTTGGCGATTTTAACGCCCAGTTTGGCCAAGCCATTGATCTCCTCGACCAATCCGATGGGATCGATCACCACGCCGTTGCCGATAACACAAAGTTTGTTCTTGCGCAGGATGCCCGAAGGGATGAGATGCAGCACATATTTCTGCTTGCCGACATAGACGGTGTGACCGGCGTTGTTGCCGCCGGCATAACGCACCACCACATCAGCCTGCTCGGTCAGCACGTCGATGATCTTACCCTTGCCCTCGTCGCCCCATTGGGCGCCGACTAAGATTGTATTTGCCATAAAATTTCCAGTGCGGACGGCATTGTGCCGCCCGAAAAATCAAAAATCCCCGAACTTGCATTCGGGGCAAAGCCTGCGGTCTTTGCTCGCAGAAATTAGAAACACTCCCCGTGCCTGTCAATCTTGGGTTTCACAAGCGGCTCAAGCAGGCAGACCCCCGACAAAATCTTCACTGGATTTTCTCCCGCAACGATTGCATCTTTGGAGCAATGAAACTGATTCTCTCCACCCACAACGTCACCCTCACCAAAGCCATCGAGGATCACATTCTGGACAAGCTGGACAAACTGGAACATTTCAACCGTTGGGCCGTGGACGCCCGGGTCACACTCGAGCATGATCACACCCGCGCCCCCGAAAAACAGTTCTCCTGCTCCGTTCGGCTGAGCGTGCGCGGCCCGGATCTCTTCGCCGAGGATCGCGAAGAGGATCTTTACGCGGCGATTGACATTGTGATGAAGAAGATCGAGCAGCAGATCCGCAAGCGTCAGAACAAGCGTAAAGCGCTCAAGCACACGGTGGCCTCCCGCACCAAACGCACCCGCCAGGAAGCCGGTCTTTAAGGGATGCTCCTCCGCGCGCGCGCCGTCCTCCCCCTGAACCGCCCCCCCATCGCGGACGGGGCGGTGCAGGTTTCCGGCAACCGGGTGGTCCGCGCCGGACGCTGGCGCGATCTCTCGAACGACGCGCACGGAGGGGTTCTGGATCTGGGCGAGACGGTCCTGCTGCCCGGTCTGGTCAACGCCCACTGCCATTTGGACTACACCGGAATGGCCGGAAAATTCCCACCCCAAAAAAACTTTCCCGACTGGATTAAACTCATCACCGCGGCCAAATCGGAATGGAGTTACACGGAATTCGCGGGGTCCTGGCTCAGCGGCGCCGCCATGCTCACGCGCACCGGCACCACAACAGTGGCTGATTTCGAAGCTGTTCCGGAACTGCTTCCCGAGGTGTGGGATTCCACCGCGCTTCGGGTTTTTTCGTTTTTGGAATTGACCGGAGTTCGCAGCCGCCGCCCTCCAGCCGAGATTCTCGGCGAAGCCTTGGCACGAATCGATTCCCTGCCGGGGCACCGTTGTTGCGCCCGGTTCGCCCCTCACGCCCCTTATTCCACCGTGCCCGAGTTGCTGCGCCTCTGCTCGGCAACAGCGGCCCAACGGGACTGGCCCTTTTCCCTGCATCTGGCCGAGTCATCACCGGAGTTTGACATGTTCCTGCATGCCCGGGGAGCCCTGCACGACTGGCTCCGCCAAAACCAACGCGAGATGGCCGACTGCGGCTTGGGCTCGCCGGTGCAGGCGGCCCACCGCTGCGGCGCGCTCCGCTCCAATCTTTTGGCCGTGCATGTCAACTACCTGGGCCAGAACGATGCCTCGCTGCTGGCCACTCAAAAGGTCAGCGTGGCCCATTGCCCCCGCAGCCATGCCTATTTCAAACACCAGCCCTTTCCCCTGGCCAGCCTGAGCCGGGCCCGGGTCAACCTCTGCTTGGGCACCGACAGTCTGGCCAGTGTCTATAAAAAACCCCGCCAGACCGTCGAGTTGAACCTGTTCACCGAAATGCAAACGCTCGCGGCGGCCCAACCCGCGCTCAAGCCCGCAGCCATCTTACGCATGGCCACCGTCAATGGCGCCCGGGCCCTGGGCATGGCCGGTCAAATCGGTGAAATCACCCAAGGCGCCTTTGCGGATCTCATCGCCCTGCCTTTCTCCGGCCCAATGCCCACCATCCACGAGGCCGTCCTGCAACATCGCGGAAATGTCTCCGCCAGCCTGATCAATGGGCAGTGGGCGATACCACTCCGATGACCGGTTCCCAAGGCGGCGGTCTTTTTGCTCGCAAACCCCGGAGCAACCGGCGAAAATCCCTCCAGTGAACCCGTTCGAGGCCGAATTAGATCGCCGCTTATCCGGCCTGCACCAAGAAGGCCTTTACCGCCAACTGCGCCGAATAAACTCGGCTCAGTCACCCCACCTCCAGACCGCCGAAAGCACCTTGCTGAATTTCGCCTCCAACGATTATCTCGGCCTAGCCAACCACCCCGCCCTTAAGCTGGCCGCAATCCATGCGGTTGAATCGTTCGGAGCCGGATCGGGCGCTTCGCGGCTGCTCTGCGGCTCTTTGGCCCCCTTCCACCAACTCGAGGAATCCTTGGCATCCTTCAAAGGCACCGAAGCGGCCCTGACCTTTTCCTCCGGCTACACCGCAGCTCTGGGCTCCATCACCGCCATCGCCGGCAAAAACGACATCCTCATTCTCGATAAACTCGTCCACGCCTGCATCGTGGACGCCGCCCGGCTCAGCGGGGCGCGGTTGCGCATCTTCGCCCACAACGACCCGGCTGATCTGGAACACAAACTCCAATGGGCCCAGCAGCAGCAAGCCCGGACCGCAAGCACCCGCATCCTGGTCATCACCGAATCCGTTTTCTCCATGGACGGCGACACGGCTCCGCTGCGGGAAATCATCGCGCTCAAGGATAAATACGGGGCGTGGCTGATGGTGGACGAAGCGCATGCCACGGGGTTGTATGGGGAGCGGCGCCGCGGTCTGGCAGAAGAGCTGGGCGTAAGCGAGGGGATTGAATTGCAAATGGGAACTTTGGGTAAGTCCCTGGGAGCCGGCGGCGGATTTGTCTGCGGCTCGCGCCGGCTGGTGGATTTCCTGGTGAACCGGGCCCGGAGCTTTATTTTCAGCACCGCCCCCGTGCCGGCCGCCGCGGCCGCAGCAACAGAAGCGATTGCGATAGTGCAATCAGGCCAGGGAGCGGACCTGCGGCGGCGCCTCTTCGAGCGGATCGCCCAATTCCGCTCCGATCTGGGCCTGAGCAAGCCGGTGTATCCCGGCGCCATCCTTCCGCTGATCGTAGGGGACGAAACCAAGGCCTTGGCCGCGGCCCACCGGCTGCGCGAGGCGGGCTTCCTTGCCCCGGCAATCCGCTATCCCTCAGTGGCCCGGGGAGCGGCGCGTCTGCGCATCACGCTCACCGCGGGGCACACGGCGACAGAGGTGGGGCAATTATGCGCGGCGCTCCGAACTCTGGGATTGGACGGATATTCCCAGCCTTAAAGAGCCATGCACAAACTCGCCCAACTTGATCACGCCCATGTGTGGCATCCCTTCACCCAGATGCGCGACTGGCTCAAACAAGAGCCCCGTGTGATCGTCAGCGGCCAAGGCGCGGTCCTGACCGATGCCAAGGGGCGGGATTACCTGGACGCCAACTCCTCCATCTGGACGAATCTGCACGGGCATCAGCACCCGAAAATCAACGCGGCGCTCCGGGCGCAGCTGGGCAAAATCTCCCACAGCTCGGCTCTCGGGCTGGCCAACGAACCCGCCAGCCGGCTGGCGGCGAAATTGGTTCATGCGGCCAACCCCCAGCCGGGCAATCCGGAACTGTCCAAGGTTTTTTTCAGCGACGACGGCTCCACCGCTCTGGAGGTGGCGCTCAAACTTGCCTACGAATTCACCCGGCGCACCCGTCCTGCGGCCAAACTCAAGTCGTCTCATCCCGCAGAGCCCCGCTTCCTCTCACTCGAGGGCGCCTACCATGGCGACACCCTCGGGGCAGTGTCCGCCGGTCATATCAACCTGTTCCACAAGGCCTACTCCGGCCTGCTATTCAAGACGGACAAGGTTATGTCGCCGTATTGCTATCGCTGCCCATTCAACCGGGCCAAGCCCGAGCGGGCCGACGCGCGCGACTACCGCAAATGCAACTGGGAATGTGTGGGCCTGGTGGAGCGAAAACTCCGCGCGCAGAAACGGCGCGGCAGCCCCCACGCCGCCTTCCTCTTCGAGCCCCTCATGCAAGGCGCAGCAGGCATGATCCCCCAACCTGCCGGTTGGCTGCCGCGCGTTGCCGCCGCCGCACGTTCCCAAGGCACCCTGCTCATTGCCGATGAAGTCATGACGGGGTTCGGGCGGACCAATTCCAATTTCAAAAGCCCCCTCCCGGAGCACCCGCTCTTCGCCTGCCACGAGGAAAACGTGCAGCCGGATTTCCTCTGCCTGGCTAAAGGACTGACCGGTGGCTACCTGCCGATGGCGGCCACCTTAACCACGCAAAAGATTTTCGAGGCTTTTCTGGGGGAATACCAGGAGTTCAAAACCTTTTTCCATGGCCACAGCTTCACCGGCAACCAGCTGGGCGCCGCCGCAGGCCTGGCGAGCCTGGGGATTTTACAAGCACGACCCTCGGCCGCAGCACGCCAAAAACTCCAGGCCGCCTTGAGATCCAACCTCATCCCCCTCTGGTCCCTCCCTCAGGTTGGAGACATCCGCCAGTCCGGATCGGTCGTCGGTATCGAGCTGGTCAAGAGCTGGCGAACCCGGCAACCATTCGCCTTGTCGGAGCGCGCCGGAATGCGGGTCTGCGAAGCCATGGCCCGGCGCGGAGTCCTGACCCGAAACGTCGGCAACGTGATCGTGCTCATCCCCCCCTATTGCACCACCCCCGGGCAGGTGCAATCCATGGTTTCCACTCTGGCGGAAAGCATTACCGCGGAACTGGCTTAAATCACCAACGGCCATTCCCTCTCCCGCCTGTCCGCTTACAACTCAACCAGATCTCCCCAATTCAAGGGGTGGTCAGGGGATGGATGTGCGCCTGAGAAGGCCGATTGAGAGAGCGTTGGAAGTCCGTTTCTGTGCGGTGAGAAATCGTGCGGTATGGAACCGTAACCCGCGCCCCCCCGTCGAGGACCCGGAGCTAGGAAAAAGGCTTTTGTTTTATCCGGCCTGACAAACCCCTGTTTCAATCACGGGCAGTGCGCGCCGGCCGGATCAGAGGTGTCAACAGCGCCCCGAGGAGCAGAAGGATGCCTGCGGTGATGAAGGATGACTGGTAACTGCCCTGCCCCCCCGCTCTTTTACTGGCCTCGAAAAGCATGGCTTGGAGACGGCTCAAGAAAAACCCGCCCACGCCCCAGGCGGTGAAGAGCACCCCGTAATTGATCCCGAAATTTTTCAGGCCCCACAAATCTTTGGCGAACGACGGGAACAGCGAGAGGTTGGCCCCGTAATTAAACCCAATGAGCGTGGCAACCAGCACAATCACAAACCGGGGCCCTTGCGCGGAGGCGGTCACGGGAATGGCCGCCAGCATGAGCACCGCCTGCAAAAGCAGCACAAGCTGGAGCGTGCGCCGGCGGCCGATCCTATCCGAGCAAAAGCCTGCCACAACGCGGCCCGCCGCATTGCCCACGGCCATCAGTGCCACGGCGACAAAAGCGTGGCCGCCCATGGTTTTCTTGGCCATGCCGCTCACGCTGCTGATGACCATCAGGCCGGCGCCCGCCCCGATGAAATAAAGGCACCAGAGCAGCCAGAACACGGGCTGACGCACAAGTTGGCCCGGAGAAAAATCGACCGGTGCCACCGCCCCGGCCTTGGGGCGGGCCGTTGCGCCCCCGGCCGGATGGCCCGCCGGAGGATTCACGAGCCATTGAGCCAAACCGCAGACGATAAGGGTAAAAACAAGGCCGAAGATCTGCATTGACTTGGACAGGCCCTGGGTGCGGAGCAGATAATCGGAAGACGGCGCGAGATAGACCGGCGCCAAACCGAAACCTGCGACCACCAGCCCGGCGATCCGCCCGGTTTGCGAGGGCGGAAACCATTTCAAGGCCGGCGGCGTGGCTGAAGAATAGGCAAACCCTATGCCCATTCCCACCAGCACACCAAAACCCAGCAGCCATAACACGTAGTTCTGGGTGGTGGAAATCAACAACAAACCCGCTCCCACCAGCACCCCCCCAACAGACGCAGTCAGACGGGGGCCGATTTTATCCTGACAACGCCCGGCAAAAACCATCGTGAAAGCAAACACCAGGCAGCACAGCGCGTAAGGGTCGTTGAGCTGGCTGCCTTTCCAGCCAAACTCTTTTTCTATGGCCGCCTTGAACAGGCTCCACGTGTAAAGCACCCCTAAGGCGAGATTTATTCCCAACCCCGCAAGAGCAACCACCGCGCCGCGGCTTTTGCCCGGCGGCAACAAATACGGGTCCGGACTGGAATGGAGCGGTTGACTGGCCGGCTTCGTTTGCATTGGACGACCATCCTGATAGCAGCCAGCCAACACGAGGGCAAACCACAAATGTGTTGCAGGATGGATTCCAAACCTTGGAACAAATCAAAACTCCGGGCTGCAGCTCAAAAGCCCGGCCCGAACAGGCACGGAATGGAGGCGATCCGCAAACAGGCCGCGCTGCATTTCTGATCCGCGCGGCATTCCGGCAGTCTACCCACGGCGCAGTGAAATTGGATCCCGCTCTTGCATCCCTGTCTTACCCGTTTGAGTTTCTCAACGGGGCGGCACTCCGGGCTGCATGCCGCCCTGGATAAAACCCGACGCAATGGCATAGCGCGTCAACCCGGCCGTGTCATGGATCCCAAGCTTGCGCATGAGATGCTCCCGGTGCTTGTCGACTGTCTTGGGGCTAATTCCCAATTCCGCGGCGGTCTGTTTATTGGCCCGGCCTTGAGCGATGAGATGAAGCACCTCCCACTCCCGGGCTGTGAGGCGGACCGAAGCGGACCCAAGCGGAGCGGCGCCTGCCTTCCGCGCCCGGAGCTGCTCGATGCAAGGGACTGCGGCGGGGCTGAAAAAGGTTTTGCCTGCATGGACTTGGCGGATGGCTCGGCAGACCTCCTGCGCGGAGGTTTCCTTGTAAACAACCCCCCGGGCGCCGGACTCGACAGCGCGCTGCACATAAGCACTGTCACTGTAGGCCGAGAGGATCAGGACACGGATGCCCGGAACGGCCTTGAGCATCTGGCTGGTGGCCTCCAGACCGTTGAGACGGGGCATGGACAGGTCCATCAAGACCACATTCGGCACCAGTTTTGAGGCCAGCTCCACTGCTTGACAACCGTCTTGAGCCTCGCCTACCACGAGTAGGTCGAGCTCCAACTCCAGCACTTTGAGCAACCCCTGCCGCACGACGGCATGGTCCTCCGCGAGCAGAAGGGTAATGCGTTTCATAGCGGCTCGGGCTTGGGATCGGCCCCGGGGGCCAGCGGACGCCTGGATCTTTCGGGTCTGGGCGGCGGCGGTATTATCAGCTCCACCCTCGCGCCTTGGCCCGGGGCGGAGACCACGCTTAACATTCCGCCCACCATCTCCGCCCGCTCCTGCATGCCACGCACACCCAAAGATTTACTATTGCGAAACCGCAAGGTCTTCACCACGTCGAACCCTACGCCGTCATCCTCAATCCTTAGAGATATCCGCCCGGACTCGCGGCGGAGAGCCACCTCCACCTTGGTGGCTTGGGCATGGCGCAATACGTTGGCCAGAGCCTCTTGGGCAACCCGGAAGAGCACCGTGCGCTTGGAGACATCCAGCCGGTCCGCCCCGGAAAAGGCGGCAAATTGGATTTTTAGACCGGAGTGCCGGGTCACCCACTCAAAATAGGAGCGCAACGCCGGAACGAGTCCCAGGTCGTCCAGAACCGCCGGCCTCAAATCATGGGCAAAACGGCACACGGCCTCCACCGAATCGCGCACCAACCCTTGTGCCACCTGGATCCTTTCGCTCAGGACCTGCGGACCGGCATCCGCCTGCTGCTTGAGCGCGCCGAGATGAAAACCGATCCCAACCAGGATCTGGGCGATTTCGTCGTGCAACTCGCGGCTGATGCGCTTGCGATCCTCCTCTTGGGAATGAATCACCAGACGGGCCAATTGACGGAAACGACCCTCCAGTCCCTTGGATTGGTCCAGGAGTCTTTTCAGTTTTTCCTGGCTCAACCTCAAGCCGCCTTCCACCTCCATCCGCCGCTGAATCTCGTCCTTTAACTCGTTGTTTCTCAGCGCAAGATCCCGCACCCGAGGCAGAGATTCCTCCGTGGCCGCCTGAACACTCAGACGGCAATAGGATGGGGCTGCCGGCGAGGCCCGGCTGGCCGTGGCCTTGAAATCCACGCGGACCAGCCCCATGCCGGCACCTTTGAGAACCCCTTCCAGGGTCGGCACGTCTGCCCCCGAAAAAACGCCCTCCAGAAACGCCAAAAACCCGGGCCGTTTTGACCGGGGCACAAAGAGCAGAAAAGAGCGCCCCACCAAACTGGAGCGATCACTTCCCAAGAGGGCCGCCCCGTGCAGGTTGACTTCTATAATGCGGGCCTTTGGGTCCAGCGAAAAATAACCCACCGGCGCGAAATCATAGAGGTCGGTATACTTGCCCACTAGATACTCCAAATGATTCCTCGCCTCCACCAGCGCCTGCTGCTGCATCTCAAGATTGGCCTGATAAACCTCCAACTCGTGCCGCTGGCGCAAATCGTCGTAGTGACCCTGCTTACCGGCAGGATGACCCAATACGAACCCGACGGGATTTTGTTTAATCTTTCTGCTCATAATCCCAGAGGTTTATGCGTTGGCTGAGCGATGTGCCGGAGGTCCCAAACCCCGCTCACCTCGCCGCCGTTTTCTTAAGGCTGGCAATCTCCCGCTCCAAAGCGGCATGCTTTTCTAGCAACACCCGCTCGTGGCTCTTGACCCGGGTTATGTCTATGAACGTGATCACCACCCCGTCAATCCGATTGTCGAAGGTCCGGTAAGGCATGATGCGAATGGTGAACCATCGCTTGTCGCGGGTGCAGACCTGCTTTTCAACGAAGCCCAGAACCCTCAAAACCTCGATGCAGTCGCCAGCCAGCTGCGGATAGAGCAGTTCCGAGGCGAGGTCGGTGATGCGGCGCCCCACATCCCCGGGTATGATCTGGATAATCTTGGCCGTGGGGACGGTGAACCGGCGCACTTTCAGAATATTGTCCAAAAACAAGGTGGCAACCTCCGTGCTATTGAGCAGGTTCTTTATGTCATTGTTGGAGCTGGCCAACTCATCGAGTTTGCTCTGCAGTTCGGCATTGACGGTCTGCAATTCCTCGTTAAGCGATTGCATCTCCTCCTTGGAAGTGGTGAGTTCCTCGTTGGTCGACTGCAATTCCTCGTTGGTCGACTGCTGTTCCTCGATGGTGGAACGCAGTTCCTCCTGTGAACTCTGCATTTCTTGCCGGATGATCTGCGTTTCCAGCTGGGTTTGCTGGAATTTACGCTCCAGCTCGGACAGCTCTTTGCTTTGCCCCAGAATGCGCCCATCCTTGCCGTGACTGCGGGGCGCAACGACCCGAGCCGGCGGCGCCAGCTCGGTGAACACCACCATGATCAGATCCCGCAAGGTCTCGGGCTCCTCCAGGCGCTGAATCACGACACCCACATGCGGCTTGGGATTGATATCCTCTATGAGTATGCTCTCAAAGCGCACCGGAGCGTAATGGTCGAGAGCCTTGTGGAAAGCGCTGGTCAATTCGGAGCGCAGGCTCTCACGGACCATGGCAAAGATGTTCCAGTTGGCTTTGCCCGCAGCCGGTTCGAGATATTTCCCCGTCCGCCCGCTCACATAAAGAATCTCCCCCTTGCTGTTGGTGATTACGGCCGGAGGCGCATAGCGGTCGAGAACAAGCTTGTCAGCCAGCGAATTAAAACTCACAGGCGGATTGAGCATAGGGCGAACAGGGACCACAGTCGGCGGAAGCGGCGTAAAGGTGGAGGGAAACTCGACCGGATCGCCCATATCCGGCAAATCCTTGCGGGCGAACAATCGCCACTTTGGGCTCAGGTTGGAAAAGAGGTGCCCAGAGGTTCCAACCGTCTCGGCACTGCCCAAAAAAAGAACCCCGCCAGATCGGAGACTGTAGTGGAACAGCGGCATGAGCTTCCTCTGGATATCCGGTGTCAGATAGATCAACAAATTGCGACAACTCAAAATATCCAACCGGGTAAAGGGCGGGTCCATTATCAGATTTTGGGGGGCAAAAATAATCATCTTGCGAATCTGGGGCGACACTCGAAAACCGGAATCCTCCTTGAGGAAAAAACGCTGCAACTGCTCGGCAGACAGGTCCGAACAGATGTTTTCCGGATAGAAACCCTGGCGCGCCCTTTCAATCGAATCCTTGTCCAGATCCGTGGCAAAGATTTGCAGGGTAACACGATTCTTGGAGTTAAGCTTTGAGACAACCTCTTGAAAAACCATCGCCAGGGAATACGCTTCCTCCCCGGAAGAACAGGCGGCGACCCAAGCTCGGAGCACTTGGCCCTTGCGTGCGCCGGCCACCAAGCGTGGCAGGACATTCTTGCGCAGCTCAGCCCAAGCGGCCGGATCACGGAAAAAGCTCGTGACCCCGACCAACAGCTCCTTGAACAGCAGATCCTGCTCCCGCTCATTTTCCTGAAGGTAACGGACATAATCCGCGATTTTATGCAGCTGGTGGATCCCCATGCGCCGCTCGATCCGGCGATAGAGTGTGTTGGTTTTATAGGAGAGAAAGTCATGACCAGTGCGGGAACGCAGCAGAATGATCACCTTTTCCAGGGCGCTTTGCGTCTTATCCTCCATTGTCAATTTTTTGGAGATGATTAGCGGCGAGTGCTTCAGGAAAGCTATCATCCGCGCCGGCAGTTCGGATGCCGGGGCGGAAATATCCACCAGCCCTGCGTCCAAGGCGCTGCGCGGCATCCCGTCATATTTTGCCGAAGCGGGATCCTGCACCAGCCCCAACCCACCCCGCTCCTTGATGGCCCTCAACCCCAATGTGCCATCGCTTCCCATCCCCGAGAACAGCACTCCCACAGCCTGATCCTGCCGGTCCTGAGCCAGACTGCGGAGAAAACAATCAATTGGCATCCGCAAACCCCTGGCCGCCAGCGGCTCAAGCAGATGCAGAACCCCATGCAACACCGACATGTCCCGGTTGGGTGGAATCACATAGACATGGTCTGGAAGCACCCGCATCCGGTCGATCACCTCCGCAACCACCATATCCGTGCTGCGCTGCAGCAGCTCAGCCATTACGCATTTGCGGGTGGGATCCAAATGTTGAATGACCACAAAAGCCATGCCGCTTTTCTTGGGCACATGCCTGAAAAACTCTTCCAACGCCTCCAAGCCTCCGGCCGACGCACCCAAACCGATGATCGGAAAGCTGCGATCCCGCCGCCGGCCCGAAATGATCAGGGCTGGAACCACTGAGGCTGCTTGGGCCAAAGCCTGCTTTTTAAGCCGGGTAGCCTTCGCCTTGAACACCTTTGGTTTCATAGCATGCTGCTTTTCCGCGAAAATGAGGGATCTGATGACTCAACACCGAATGAGACGCATCTTGCTTAGCTTATTTAAACGGTATTTTCGTCCATTGGGTAAATGTAATCAACCCAAAACATCGACACAAAAAACATTGAGTAAAACAAAAAACAATTATTAGCGGGCCGCCGGCGTGCTAATCCGGCTTTGTCCGGATGGGGCTTTGCGGCAGCGCTGGCAGGGCGAATGTCGCTGCCAATGCCCTTGGTTTTCGTTTTTGCGGGATTCGGGGCGCCCCTTTGCGCTCCCACGAACGCCTCCTTAGGTTGGCGGCCACAGGACCGTTCGCGCCGCTCCGCCGGAGCCTCAAAAAAGCCCGGCTGATCCTCCCCTAAAACCCGCTTTCTTCCACCCGGAGTCGCGCTCCACCATGCGTCCGCTTGGGGCCATGTTCTTCCAGAAAGACCCGCCACAATCGCATCCATCCCGCCGGCACACACACCGTGGCCAGCCGCCGCCGTGCATGCGTGCTGACCTTCACAGGCACGACGAGCATATTACGGATGATTGTCTTAGCTCTCCAGCCTTGGGCATAGTCCGGCAGCTCCAGCACCCGAAAGGCGATCATCAGATTGTAGGCCAGCACCCCCAAGGCATAGAACATCTGATTGGCCGCGAGTTCCTCGCAGGGCGGATGGCGCAAATCCAAATCGTTCAACAGATAGCTGAATCCGTGTTCGGAGGCCCCCTTGAGCTGATGCCGCCTTATCACGCTCCTGGCGCTTGCATCCCGACCCTCAGGCCTGGCGTCCGCGCCGACCACAAAACCGTATCTCCAAAACATCTCTCCGGCCGCTTTGCGCCGCACGACCGCAACCCGATGGGATCGCTGCGCGTCCCCGGACGTATGTTTGACCCAGGCATACCCTTCTTGCGCGTTATCCTCGCTGACCGGATCCATGCTCCACTGGGTTTCCGGCAGCCCGGCGGCCAGCGTCTCGAGCTTCTCAACCCGCTTGTTACAACTCACGCTCCAGCTGCCGAAACCATTCTCATCGATCTCCTTGAGATAATTCGCGGCACTCGAAGCGCTATTGGCATAAAAATGAGCCTGCTTCTTCACCCACAACCGGCGGTTGGCGGCCAAGAGCTCTCCCATGTGCCCGCTCGAATCAGCGGCGACATCGAGTATTGCGTCCCCAACAAATGGGCCCACCCAGATCATCTGAAAACTCAGAGCCCGGTTGCCCTCGTGGTTGATCCGGGCGCCCTCGAACTTTTCGCCCTCAACCTCGATCTCCATATCGCCAAAAAACACCGTCGGGCGCCCTCCATCCAAGACCCGGCCGGGCTTGGCCTTCTTGAGGACCTCAGCCACGAAGTCCCGGTTCACAGTCATGACGGCCTCAACGCTCTGGGAGGATTGGGCCCGCAGCCACTCACCCAAGGAGCTTTGATCGGCCCCCTTGGCCAGCCCGACCAGCTCGACGAGCACTTGGTCTTGACCCAACCGTTCCATGTCCGCCAAGGAGGTGGCCCCGGAAGCAAAACCCAGCATGATCTGCGACATTAGAGAGATCGGGGAAAAGCCCGAGGCCTGCCGTTTCCGCGGATCGATGCCCTCGATCTTGGCGAGGTGGTTCCAGACACCAAAACGTTTGGCCAGGCAATCAATAAGCAGCTGACCGCCGTGGGCGGAGACGTCCTCAGCGGTGTCCAGTCGGAGGTGGAAGCGGCAATCTTTTTTCTTGTACGCAGCCATGTTTTCATAGCACCATGCCGGTGCCATGAAACCAAGGAAAATCCCATGCTGATATGAGGCTTTCGGAGTCGCTAATGATTGGGGGCAAAGCGGAAGGCCACAGGCATGCCCTTCACCCCCCGCCGAAAAAGCCCCCAACAGACTCAACTCCAGTCGCAGAGGCCGTCGACGAATGCGGCGGAACCATCGCGCAGCCAGCCATCCAGCTGGGCCTGATCCTTGAGCTGTTGTCCACGCCGGCGCGGGACCACGGCAAAATGCGTCTTGATCTCCGTCAAGGCGGTCATGTCGACCCACAACTTTTCAAACTGACTTACGGGAAAAACGTCCTCCTGTCCGTGGCCCCAGCGCTTTTTCACGTCCTTGATGGTGATGTAGGTCGGCATGCGGGCGGCCACGCACCGAATGGCCGCCGACACCCGCTCGGAATCCCCCAAGTCGCTGCGGGTCAACCCGAACATCTCGAGCATTTTATCGATATGGATCCAGCAGGTGTTGGAATTGTAAAAACGGAGGTGAAACTCGTCCTCCTCGCGGGGCATGGCCAGCCCCTCGACAAGCCGGACCTGTCCATTCACGCGGGCAAGCCCGCCGCCTCGATCCTCCAAGCGCCGGTTGATCACCTCGAAGGTAAGGCATCCCGCTTGGGCCAAGTGCAGGCCGAACATGGCCGGATCAGCGTCCGCGCCCAGGGTGTCGATGTTGTGAAGCATCAGGTGCTGGAGCCGGGGGCGCTCGGCGAGCAACCGGGCCAGGGTGCCGTTGCGCAGCAGGTTGGGCACCTCAAACCAATGCCCGACAGGATGCAGACATTGGCCGGGCAAATTGTCGGTGTAATCCACGCCTTCCCCGGTGGTGCGGGCCCACTGAAGCAGCGCAGCCCGCAGGCTGGTGCGGACTTTTTGCTGCTGCTCATCAAGCCGCTGCTGGGGCATCTCTTCCCAAAGGAATCGCAGGTCGCGCTCCATGGGCACCATCCGCAAACCGACCGACCGGCCCGGGGAAAGGAGCAGCGGCCCGGGATAGAGATAGTTATGCTGGCGGGCGAGAAATTCCCGGGTGGCTTCGTGGGTGAGGTGACTGGTTGTGAAAACGTGAGGCAGCGGACACCCGGCAATCCGCCCAAGGCGGCGGCTTTTGGCCAGATGCGTCTCAATAAAAGTACGGTGTCTGCCGGCGAATTTGCAGAAGGGATGCAGCGCCTTGACCACGCCCGCCCCCTGAGTCCAGCGGCTACCCACACCGGCGGCCAGAGTGACCACAGCCAATTCGCCCCGGGCGATGGCCGCCAGCCCGGCCTGATACAACGCCTCCTTCATCGACCCGGTGGCATGCAGCACATCCGTGTCCTGGACATCCTTGACCTCGGCGCTGGCAGGCAGCCGGTTTTGCGCCAGACCGATCCGGCCGTTTTTCAGATCGTCGCGAATCTGCTCATGCTGCGCCCGGTCAAAACCGTTTTGATCGAGCAGCTCGGACAGGCTTTGCTCGCGCCCATTGCCCTGCTTGAGCCGCGGCAGCAGGCGTTCAAAAAGAGTCTGCATCATGCCCGACAATTCCGGCCGGAACCGGCAGGCATCGCTGAACTTGTCCAGCTCCGCTCTCTGGGAGGCCCTGAGCCCCTGCGGGTCGGCCCGCAACCACTTGGGCACATGCAAGGCATAGTAGCCGCGCGGCAGCAGCGAATCCCCGCCGACAATCAAATCCGCCCAGGTGCCGCGCTCGTTGATGGCGAAATCATAGACCACCGGTTCCATGGCAAAGGGCAGAGAGTGCTCAAGCTCGCCTTTGACACGGGACATGATCTCCTGCAAGCGGCATTGGGCCTCGACTTTGCGGGCGGGTTCAAAGATAAATCCCATGCCGCCGCCGGCCATGCCGCCCAGCATCCAGAACCCCCAGAAATCCGCCCCGAACTCGTCCCGCACGGCGGAGATGACCGCCTCGGTAAAGGCGTTGCTGGCCCACGGAATAATGGTCTGAAGGGGCTCACGGAAATTGCGCGTGGTCAAGCCGCCCACCGCCCTCACGTCGCCGGCCCGCAACGCCGACACTATCTCATCCAGCAACCCCATGGCCTCTTGCCTCCCCGCCCACTCGGCCGGAGAACGCAGCAGATATTTCTCGGTGACCATCTCCAGAATGGGCCCCACGTTTTGGGCCATGCCTCCGTGAACCAGCACCAAACTGTGCTGCAGACGTTCCCGGGTCGAGGCGGAAACCTCCTGCAAATCCAGCACCTCATGGGCCGGCATCAAACGTCCCCGGCTGACACCAAATTCCGCATCACCTTCCTGTGCCGCGACGCCACTGATCAGCTTCATCCCCGGCCAGACCCCGCCGGAATCCTGCCAGCCGCCGCCCGACCCGCCGAGCCATTCGCCCAGAAGCGCCCGGGCCAGCACCAGGCGCCGCTCCTCCTCGGCCAAGGGACCGGTGAGCGAACGCGCCTGACTGGTGGCCCTCATACACACCGAAACCAAAGAGGCTAGCAAATTCGTCGAGACAGCCAGCCGCGAACCTTTGGGGATGTCGTTGACATGGCTGACAAGTTCCAGCCCGCGCCCGGGACCTACCACCCGGGCCAGAAGGTCGGCCAAATCGAGCCCCGACCCCTCAATTCCAGGCGGGACAATGCCCGAAGCAATCACGGCAGCCTTGAGCAAGCCCAAATAATCCCGCGCAAAATCAAACACCTCCGCCAAACTACTGACATCCGCAGTCGCCCCCAGATCCACACTCGTCAGACGCAGGATCGGCTCATCAATCACCCTCAGCCACGCCTCCACGGGCGGTTGCGCGGTTCGGTCGCGCCCATGCACCCCCAGATCAATCGAAATATTCAGCACCCGGGCGCCCTCAGGATAGTCCATGCCCAGGAAGAAAATATCGCTCCACCCGGAGTGGCTCAGGTCCATCCGGACCGGAGTGAGCTCGCGCAACACTGGATAAGTGCCGTCCTGTCCGCGTTGCAGCAGCTCCGGGCGCAGACGCAGCGGATGATCGGCCGGATGCCCCATGCGGAACATCCACTGGTTGCCCGGCACACCGCGCACGCTGCGGCGCACCTGGTCGGCCAGGGTCTGGAATCCGATGCGTTGATACACTGCGGCCAGGGCACTGGAAAGGGCGTCACCCGGGCCTGCGGCACGTTGCACTTCCAAGAACTGGTTGAGCGCCTCCTCAAAACGGCGATGCAGCAGATGCTCAAAACCCTTGAAAGGAATCATGCCCCCGGCACCGGCCGCCAGTTTTGCCGGGAGATGAAAGCGGTGGATGGCGTAGAGGAAAAAGAGGGCGCGAACCCGTTCGTAGAGGTTTTCGCTGCGGCAGCGAAAGGCTTCCAGCTCGGCACAAGCCGTCATCAGTTCGTCCACCGTCGCGCCGTCGCAGACCGTCTCAAGCGACCGGTTGCGAAGAGCTGGATCGCAGGAGGTGATGATTTCGATGAGGGGGCTGGACATGCGCTGGGTTAATGGGGTTCCTGGGCGAGCAATTCCACCAGTCCGGTCAGCACCTCGGCTCTGGCCGGGCCGCCCAAGGCCAGGGCCAACTGGGCGTTAAGGAGGCCGTATTTCAAACCAATGTCAAAGCGGCGTCCTTGCAATTCGCAGGCCAGATAGCGCTCGCGCGTTGCCAACCCCGCCAGAGTCCGGCTCAGGCTGGAGGACTGACCGGCAGACACCTCTGCACCCAGAAGGGTCATCACCGCAGGGGTGAGCACGTGCATGCCGAAAAAACAGAGGTAATGCCCCGCCCTCAACCCCGGAACAATCAGACGCTGCTCCGCCACTGTGGGGGTGGGCTTCTCAAGAACCTCCGACACGAGATAAACACCTTTGCGGTTTTCAGCCAGGCGCCCGCCCGCCACTCCGTAGTAGGGCAGCTTGCTTTCATGAGTGGCCTGCACGGCGGAAACCGAACAGGACTCGGCTGCGGCCACTTCGACCAGTTGCCGGGCGCAACTGCGGCCTTCGCGGCTCAAATACAGATGATCTCCCACCAGCAGAAGAAACGCGTCGCCACCGGTGAACTCATGGGCGGTCCACACCGCATGGGCGTAGCCCAAAGCCCGAGGCTGTTCGATAAAGTGCAGGCGCCTGCCCAGTCCACCGGCGGCCGAACGGTAGGCGTGGGCGTCGCCTGGATGCACCACCACGGCTATTTCTTCCGCACCGGAATTCAGCGCCTCCTCAATGATGATCGCCAAGGCGGTCTTACCTTGGCCGTCGCGATCCACCAGGGTTTGCAGCGGGAGGGTTCGTTGGCCGGGACCGGCGGCGGTGATGACAGCTTTACGAATATCCATAGGCGATAGCTTGACAGCGGGCAGTGTGCCAGTTTCATGACGGGTGGCTATAAAATTTTGCGCCGGCACCCGCCCGCGAGCCGGCAGCCCGAACCGTCGCGCTAAAAACCTCCCGATTGTGGAATTGCATCAGCGGGATCTTTTGGCTTTATTGACTGCATGCAAAAACGCCTCACCCTCTTGGCCTTCCTTACGCTCTGCGCCACCCTGCCCCTTCAGGCCTCCCCCCCCGCCCAGATCCGGGTGCTGGTCTGGGACGAACAACAACCGCAGCAAAAACAGGCCTACGGCGACAAGTTCCTTGGCGAAACCATCGCCGGGCATCTGGCAACCCGCCCCGGCCTAAGCGTCCGCACGGCCAAGCTCGATGACGCGGAACAAGGCGTGGAGGAAACATCGCTGGAATCGACAGACGTCATTGTCTGGTGGGGCCACGTGCGCAACAACGCCCTGAGCGACGCCCACGCCGCGCAGGTGGCAGCCCGGGTGCGCTCGGGCAAACTCGCGCTGCTCGCCCTCCACTCGGCCCATTGGTCAAAACCCTTTGTCCATTTAATGCAGGACCGCGCGAAAGCCGATGCCCTGGCTCTGGTGCCATCCAACCAACGGGCGGCGGCCAAATGGACTTACCTGAATGAAACCACCGTCTATCAGGCGCCCAAACGCGAGGATCCCCTAACCCCTACCCTGACGCATGCCGGGGACGAATGGCGTCTGGCTCTGCCGCTCTGTGTTTTCCCAGCCTACCGCCCCGACGGGGCCCCCTCGCATGTCAGCACGCTGCTGCCGCGGCACCCCATCGCCGCCGGCCTGCCCAAAAACTGGGATGTGGCACAAACCGAAATGTATGATGAACCCTTCCATGTGCCGGCACCCGACAAAGTCATTTTTGAGGAACGCTGGGACAAGGGTGAGCATTTCCGCAGCGGCTGCCTCTGGAAAGTGGGCCGGGGTCAGGTTTTCTATTTCCGCCCCGGACACGAAACCTACCCTGTCTACCAGCAATCCGAACCGTTACGGGTGGTTGAAAATGCGGTCCGCTGGCTGGGACAACAGAGCCGGCAATCCCAATAACCTCACAGGCCCTGAGTTTGTCGCCAATAAAAAGCGCCTCTTCCGAAATGTTCAGGGGGATTTTTGTTGAGCCAAACCCAGGCGTTCTAACCCAAAAGCCACTGACCTCGTTGTAAAACAAAGGCAAATCTGCCCCGCGCATTCGCGCGGGCTGCTGCGCAGACGCTCTTGCCAAACCGCGTTTTCTGCTGCGCCGCTACGGCGCTCACCGAGTGGCGCGACCTGCCTGTTTACTTCACACCCATCCCATAGACGCCCGGCGGCCTCATCAGAAGCACCATTCACTTTCATGCCCATCACGTTCGGCTGAAGTCCAACTGCGGGTTTTAGGGTGAACAGGCGCATTCGCAGCGTCCAAAAGGCATTCGGCTAAAACCCTGCGGCGCTCCCAGACGGGGCCAGGTGTGTTTCAGCCGATAAATTTTGGCCCGGAAAATTCCCGAAGAACCTAAAAAGCTGAACGCTCAAAACCAAGAGCCGCAGTCGAAACGAAGAGGCGTCGAAACGGCCGCCCCCTCAAATTCAACCTGCTCAATCCGGAAGGTTCACCAACTTGAGGGCCCCGATGCCACCCGGATTCCAAGCGGTGAAGATGACATAAACTTCGGTGGACCGTCCGCTCTTGCGAATGTACCAACAGGCGTCATGCATGTGATCGGCGAACGCATAGCCCAAGTCTTCCTTTGGCCGGAGAATGCTGGCGATGGACTTGGTTTTCAGATTGAGAATCATTAACGGACCAGGCTTCTGCTTGGCTCCATCCAGGCAGGCCGCCAGCGCATAATCCCCCCACATATCCACGTCGCAAAGCAGGGTTCCCGGCGGCAATGCTCCGATTTCCAGAACCTGCTCCTTGGAAATCGACCACCGTTTCAGCTGCCCTTCCGGCCGGGCCGAAACAAGAATGTCTTTGCTCTTGGGATCGTAAGTGATGCCATGAGGCGTGTGGGAAAAACCAGGACCGCCGTAAATCTTCTCCTCAAAGGCAAAGGGCTCCACCATCGCAGGCATGAAATAATCGCGCCCGTAACCATCCGTAATGAACAGGCGATTACGCCCGGCAAAGGCCACATCCGTGGGGTGATAATTTTTTCCGTCGGCATAGGGTCCGATATGCGGCCGCGTCAAGATCTGCGGATTAAGAAAGGTCGTGTCGGTCAGATAAACCTTGTCACCCTCGTTATCGGCGGCGGCGATCAACGGCAATTTGCCTTTGCGCGGAAGAATGTCCGCGCCGTGGAGATTGTTCTGGGCAAACGCAACGTCACCCCGCACAACCCACGAATTGCGCAGTTGATTGCTGAACCCCACCCAACCAACATGGCGCAACCCCCAATAGACCACATCCTGCCCGGCATCGACGATCAGGGTGCCGTGTGCCCCCTTCAATTCGGCCATTGCCTGGGGCGGTACCGGGACGGCATCGGTCGCGGCAACAAACTTCCAGAAGCCCTGCCCGCTGAAAGCGGGTCTTCCAGCCAGGCGGGCGGGGGCGGCGACGGGCCCGCTCTTTTCCACAACGATGGGCATGGGGTTAACTGGAACGGGGACGCCGTTGGAGTGAGGTTCCGCAGAGTCGTGGGCGAAAGTGGCAGTGGCGGAACAGAGCAGCGCAAAGGCTGCGGCGCGTATGAATTTCATGCAATTTAATAGGTTGTAGCTGCGACTGGAACGGGTCCGGGTAAAATAACGAACCCTCTCCCGAAGGCAAGAAAAGAACCGGAAGAAACAAAGCGGCGGAGCCTTGCTTGATTGGCGTTGGCTTTATCGCGCCAGGGCCCGAAGCAGCGCCTGAGCCTGGGCATGATCGGGCTGAATCTTCAACGCCCGGCGCGCCGCCTCCCCCGCCTCCTCAATCCGCCCTGCCTGAGCCAGGATGACTGCCCGGGCGTAAACGGCCCGCGGATCGGCGGGATTGGCCGACTCGGCCCGGACAAGAGTTTCCAACGCCTGTGCAACATCCCCCTTGCCGCTGTAGGCCAGCCCCAAGTTATACAAGGCCCGGTCATGGCGGGGATTCAATCGCACTGCGGTGTTCAGAGCGGCGATGGTTTGATCGGTGTCTCCCACCTCATTCCACGCCAGACCCAGCCGGTAGAAATTTTCCGCCTCCTTGGGCGCCAGACGGCAAGCGGCCTGGATTTGGGCAAGGGCGTTGCTGGATTGGCCTGCGAGACTCAAAGCCACCGCGTAATCCAAATGGAAAGGTGGTGAATTGGAATCCCAGGAAATCGCTTTGGCATAATGCGCCAAGGCCGGTTCCATCGCGCCCCGGGCCAGATTCCAGACGGCATATTGCGCCTGCCCGGCGGGCTGATCGGCATTGTTCCGCAATGACTGCTCAATCTCCCCCGCCACCGGGGAATTGGTTTCTAGAACCGCGCGCAAAGCCCAACCCGCTTCAAAACGAACACTGCGGATGGGATCAAGCAGGCTCTTGCGCAGCAGGCCCTCCACACCGGGCGTTTGTGTTTCCACCAAATGCGCCAGAGCCTGCACCGCCTTGACGCGCACCAAGGGGCTGGGATCCTGCAAGAGATTGGCCAACGCCGCAAAGACCCGCGTTTCCTGCGCCCAAGGTTCCAAAAGGCCGGCGGCCACCCCCTTCCAGTAAGGAATTTCATTGGTGGCGAGCAGCTCCATCAAGGGATTGACAGCTGAAGCGCGGCCCTGACGGGCCTGGGCCATCCAGCCGGCACGGCGTTGGGAATGACGGTCCATTTTAGCCCCGTACCATTTTTCAACCGCCGCCTGCGACCAATCCTCGCCCTTCTCCTTGTGGCATCGATTACAAGCGTTTGGAATTCCAAACTCCCGCGTGAGCCGCGGATCAGGAATAGTCAGTCCGTGGTCGTGCCGCGAGTGCCGCTGCATATAGACGGTCTGCGGCATGTGACAATTGACACACTCACCTCCGATTTCCTTGATGTCGGCGGAATTATAAGCTTTTAGGAGGCTGTTGGTGGAGTTGCCGGCCGAGTCATAGCCGAAAACCTTGTGATGACTGTGGGTGACGGGGTTAATGAGCGGGGCATTGGTCACGCCACCGCCATGGCAGCGAAGGCACAAAAAATTGCCGGGCAGAAGGGTTTTCGCACTGTGTGGTTCGTGACAATCCCCGCACTTCACTCCGGCCGCATGCATCCGGCTCCCAAGAAAAGAGCTCAGTTCGTAATCCTCCTCACGAATCTGACCGTCAGGATAGAACGTATCCGAACCATCCACCGTGGCCAGGGCAAACCGGTCAAGAAACCGGTCTCCGGGCTGGAAATCCCCGGTCAATTCGGAGCGCCGAGAGTGACACGAGCCGCATGTATCAAGCATCTGCTCCGCGCTGAATTTCTTCACCGTCGGAGCTGGTCCGTTGCCCGCGGGATGCCCTGAGCGCCACTCCACGTGAGCCCTCATGGGTCCGTGGCAGGATTCACAACCAACCGACGGCTCGGCCATGGTGGTGTGATAGGCGTCGGCAGCCAGGTCATAGTTCTTCCGAAGCCGGGTGTTGTGGCAGGCAGCGCAGGTGGAATTCCAATTCATCCCCCGCCCTGTCCAGTGTCCCCACTCTCCGGGCATACGGTCCTCCGCCCCATAGACATTGAACCACTCGTTATGCAGCGGATCATAGGAAGCCTCGTGCGTTTGAAAACGGCCGCCCGGCAGAGCGGTGAGAAACTGGCGAAGCGGCTCATGGCCAATGACGCGATCCACAGCAAAGGCTTCCCGCCGCCCATTCAACCCCGCCGCAACAATCACCGGCCGGCCATTGGTTTGCCGGACTTCCGTGGTTTGAGTTCCATGCTTGAAACTCCTCGCCGGATCAAAGGCCGGGGTGTCCAGATCAGCCCGAAGAGTCCGCTCGGCCAAACCGTGATGACTTTTAGCCCAAGCGTCATAATCAGCCGCGTGGCAGTGCCGGCAACTCTTTGAACCGGCATAGGCCCCAAAAGAAGTTGCGGATCCTCCTTCCGGGCTTGGATAATTGTTAGGACTTGTCTCCGCACCGAGCGCCCCACGGAGCCAGAGTGCCGCCGCCAACAGCAGCACCCCCGACCCGCGTTGCTTTATCCAAGACAGCATGATCTCCTGAATCGACGGCGGAGGGAAATCGGGGGACGCCCCGCCCCGGGCATCAGCCCACGCCGATCCGCTTGCCCGCCTTGCGGCTCTGGTATTGGGCTTTGATCCACTTATAGGTCTCCGCCAACCCCTTGTTCAGGGTCGTGTCGGGCTCCCACTTCAGTGTTTGCTTGATGAACGTATTGTCGCTGTTGCGCCCCGCCACCCCCTTGGGTGCGCCCAGATCATACTTGCGGCTCATCTTCACCCCCGCAATCTTTTCAATCTTCGAGAGCAGCTCGTTAATCGACACCAGCTCGCTTGAACCCAAATTGATCGGCGTGGCGATCAGCTCGTCGCTGTGCATGATTTTGTCTATGCCCAGAACACAGTCGTCGATATACATGAAGCTGCGGGTCTGCGAACCGTCACCCCAGATCATGATTTCCTTGCTTCCGGTGTCCTGAGCCTGAATGACTTTTCTGCACAGGGCGGCGGGGGCCTTCTCACGCCCCCCGTCCCAAGTGCCGTGCGGGCCGTAGACGTTGTGGAAGCGGGCGATGGCGGTTTTCATGCCCCGCTCGTGCCAATATTCCTCGCAGAACATCTCGGAGACGAGCTTCTCCCAGCCGTAACCGCGCTCCGCCATGGCAGGATACGCATCGGTCTCCTTGAGGGCCCGCACCTTGGGATCCTGCTGCAGCAGGGTGTTGTAGGCGCAAGCCGAGGAGGAAAAGAAATAGCGTCGGGCCCCGGCCTGGTAGGCAGCCTCGATCATGTGGGTGTTGATTAGGATACTTCGCAGGCATTCCACCCGGAACCGCTCGATGAACCCCATGCCGCCCATGTCAGCGGCCAGATTGTAAACCTCCACCGCCCCTTCACACACGCGTCGACAGTTCAACTCCTGGCTCACATCCAGACAGAGATTCTCCACCCCGGGCACGTGAAGATACCATTCGTAGAGCGGTTTCTTGTCCACCGCGCGCAGGTTGGTGAAACCCTTTTTGTGAAAATAAAGGGCCAGATTGCCGCCGATAAACCCGCCGGCACCGGTGATGACAATCAGATCGCTTTTCTTAAGCGGAGCATCCTTCTCCACAATTCGCTTGGTCGCATGCATATAAATTCAAATCCGATACAATGAACGCCTACCGGCTGAGCGGTGTTTCCAGCGCCAGACCTATTTGCCTAACTCCAGAAAAATTAACGATGAAAAATTTTAGTCAAACCACCGGCGAAAAGGCAACCCAACAATCCGACACCGCAACAATGCGGACTGCTTTGGCCCATGCGCAAGGATCAATCGCAAGCCCCTTGGCGGCGGCGACCATGGTTCTGCGGCTTAGTCCCAAACCTCCGGTCCGAAAATCGTGATCCCGACCGCTCCGTTGGAGCCTATCTGGCCGCCGCACCGGCGATGCTCAGGGCCAGCTCGATTTCGTCCGACACCTTGTCCTCGGCCTGTCCAGGGTTGATGTTAAACTCGCTGCGTTTGATGGTGAAGTTAGAGCGGATCACAAGCAGATCACCCTTCATGTTCGGAACACGATTGCCCAGCTTGTCCTTGAGATAAGACAGTTTCACCGGGATAATCAACTCTTTGGAAACATCCTTGCAAGTGAAGGAGCCCACAGCTTCGCCTGTCGTCACATCCCCGGAGGTCTTCAGATTGCGCAGTGCCTTCACCTCAAAGCTCAACTCAGGATACTTCGCCGCATGAATCCATTTCTCACCGTGCAGATGGCTGTTCATCATCGCGTTTGGCACAGTGATCGAGCTGCTGGCGATGACGATCTTGCCCCGGGTATCAGCCGGCTTTTCGGGATCGAATAGGATTTTGCCCGTGATGCCGTTGGCGCTGCCGCTGATGGCTTCGAGGGGGGCATCGAGCTTGAATGCGGCATTGTTGACGCCTTTGGGGTCCTTGAAGTCGAACGATTGCGGGGCGGCCACCGCACTGAGAGTGAGCGCAGCGAGAGCAGCGACGGAGAACACATTGGTTTTCATCTTGTTTAGGCTTGGGATCATTTTGATTTTGTTTTTCTGGTTTGGAATAAAAAAGAGGCACCGGCAAATATTGCGGCAACCGTCCCGGAAGCCGCGAGAAAATCCATGCCTGGAACAAATTTCCTCTCGTAGACCACACCTTCGATGCCCGTGACCGGGTCCGCGCTTTTCAAGGGGATACTGTTTTTGGTCCAGCCGCGATTGGCTCCGGTGAGCACCCACACTCCAGCTGCCAGAAGCAGAGTCGCCAGACTTAACATCCTGAAAAGGTTTCGCATGCCTGCTGTCAACCCGCTCAGTCCAGATCAAAGACCAGCACCTCGGAGGATTCGATGGCCTTGAGTTTCAAGTCCACCGGACCGCTGAGCGCCGCCGCGTCTCCAGCCTCAAGCCTTTGGCCGTTGAGTTCCACCCGCCCCGCCGCCACATGGACCCAGGCGTGGCGCCCGGAACGCTGGCCATGGCTGACGCTCTCGCCATTGGCCAGCTTCGCGAGGAAAAAATCCGCGTCTTGATTGATGGCAATCGACCCTTCCCGGCCCGAGCGGCTGGCCACCAAGGTCAAAGTGCCGGTGGCCGCCCGGGCAAAGGACTTCTCCGCATATCGAGGCTTGGCCCCTTTGTGATTCGGCTCAATCCAGATCTGCAGGAGATGGACCGGTGCGCTGTCTGAAGGGTTGAACTCACTGTGCTGGATGCCCGTGCCGGCCGCCATATATTGAACCTCCCCAGCCCCGATCTTGCGGCCGTTGCCCATCGAGTCCTTGTGCTCCATCTCCCCGCTCAACACATAGGTGAGAATCTCCATGTCCCGATGTGGATGGGTGCCAAACCCGCCGCCGGGCGCGACCACGTCGTCGTTGATGACGCGCAAGCTGCGGAACCCCATCCAGCGCGGATCATAATAGTCGGCAAAGGAAAAAGTGTAACGGGTGTTGAGCCAACCATAGTCGGCATGCCCCCGTTCGTTGGCTCTTCGCAGATTCAACATGGCAGCAGCATAGTGCGGGAAAAGATCGGGGCCAACACATTGTTTCCTGCGCACCCAGTGAGCGAGTATCGCCGGGCGCTGGAACCGGACACGCCGCTACCGACCTTTTCCATGAAGGACTTTCCCGAATGCCGAGGCCCGATTTCTTGTTCGGTCCGATGCGCTGCTGATCAGGCATGATGAAACATGGCAGTCCTGTCTCGACCACGATCACCGCCCGGGGAATCGTGGGGGACGATTGCCGCACCGGTTGCGTTTTTTAGATACAACAGGGTGGTGCTGAATGCTTTGAATTCAGCACTTGGGGTGCCAAGCGCGGGGGCCCCTCCCCCTCTGAAAAAAGGCGGCGCCCCCGGCAGTCAGCCCGGGAAATATCCGATCAAATGACCCTCACCAGATCAGAGGTCTCGTAGCGCACCTTTGCAAGGGCGGCATACTTGTCGTCAGCCGCGCGATAACCCAGTGCGCAAGCCACCACGGTCTTATAGTCCCCGCCTTCCAACCCGAGAATCCGGTCATACTCAGCCGGATTGAGCCCCTCCAACGGACAGGTGTCGACCCCCAGCACGGCAGCGGCGGTCATGAGGTTGCCCAAGGCGATATAAGCCTGGCGTGCCGCCCATTCATGAGCAACCCGACCCCGAGGACCATTGACAATATCCCCGACCATCATGCCGCGGTACATGCTCAGCGCCTCGGCCGGGATGCCGCGGATCTGGGTGATGCGCTGGATGAGTTTGTCCACATCCGCCTCGGTCATTTTGGTGCGTGCGGTGAACACCACATAATGGGAGGAATCGGTGACCTGCGACTGGTTCCAGGAATGCGGCCGGAGGGCGGCGCGTTTGGCCGGGTCGGCCACAATCAGAAACTGGTAAGGCTGAAGGCCGTAGGAGGAAGGCGTGAGCACCAGGGTCTGCTCCAAGGCGGACCAGATGCCGGCGGGGATTTTTCTGGCGGCGTCAAACACCTTGGTGGCGTAGCGCCAGTTCAGGGCCTCGAGAATACGTTGATGTGATTCGTTGCTCATAGTCGGTGAATGCTTAAAATTTCCGCCGCAAGCACCGGTTTCTTGAACCAACAGCCTGCGGACGCCCGCATCTTAACCTTTTCCATCGACGCGGTCCAAGACTTCGTCACTTTAAATTTGGAAAAAGACCATCCTACCGGCAAACTGCCGGGACAACCTGATGAACCGGCCTGGCCAAAAATCCCATCTCAAAGCACTCGACTATTCGGTCGTTCAGCAATGCATGCACTGCGGCCTCTGCCTGCCTTCCTGCCCGACTTATGATGCGACCCAGCTCGAACGCCACAGCCCAAGGGGCCGAATAGCCCTGATGCGCGCCATCGCCGACGGCCAACTGGAGGCGACCAAAACTTTCGGTGAGGAGATGTATTTCTGCCTGGGCTGTCTGGCGTGCCAAAGTGCCTGTCCCGCCGGTGTGAATTACGCGGAATTATTCGAGCGCGCCCGGGCCGATGTGGAAGGGAGCGGCGTGCTGCGCCATTCGAGGCGGAACCTCCTTCGCGCAGTGGCGCTGCGCTGGCTTTTTCTGGACTTGCGACGCCTGCGCCTGCTGGGCCGCCTGCTCAGACTCTACCAAGCCTTGGGGCTGCAGGCTCTGACCCGCCGGAGCGGTGTCTTAAAACTGCTCCCGGCCAGACTACGGGCGCTCGAAGCCCAGACCCCTCAAGTCCAACCCCGGTTTTCCGCGGATTTGATCCCGCCGCTCACTCCCGCGTCCGGTCGGAAAAGGTTTCGCGTGGTTCTGCTGACCGGTTGCGCCCAGGACCTGATCTTCAGCGACATCAACCGCGACTCCGTGGAGGTGCTGGCTCGCAACGGTTGCGAGGTGGTCACCCCGGCAGAGCAGAACTGCTGCGGCTCGATTTTCGCGCATAACGGGGAATGGACGGCGGCCCAAACACTCGCACGCCGCAATCTTGACCAGTTCTCCCCGGACCAGTTTGACGCGATCATTTCCAACGCCGGCGGGTGCGGGTCGCACCTGAAGCATTTCTCCACACTGCTGGCGGATGATCCCGATTACCGCCAGCGGGCCGCACTCTGGGACAAAAAGGTCAAAGACCTACACGAGTGGCTGGTGGAAATCAGGTTCCAATCTCCCACCGCCCCGATGACACGACATGCGCCGGCAACGGGAGCGGACAATCAGAATTCGGGATCACGCCGGCTGGTGACTTATCATGAATCCTGCCACCTCTGTCATGGCCAGAAAATAACGTCCCAGCCGCGCTCCGTGCTGCGATCCATTCCCGGCCTTCAGCTCGTGGAACTACCCGAAGCAACCTGGTGCTGCGGCAGCGCCGGGATCTACAACTTGATTCAACCCGAGATGGCCGACCAACTTCTGGAGCGCAAAATCAATCATATCAAATCCACCGGAGCTCGCATCATCGCCACCGGCAACCCGGGGTGCCTGCTCCAACTGGTCAACGGTGCCCGGCAACGCGGGCTGGACCTGCGCGTGGCGCATCCCGTCACGCTGCTGGCCGAAGCGTATCGGCAGTCGGAATTAAGTTGAAAACCCCCGCCCGCCACCCCTGAATATCCGCAACCGTTATGCGAACCAAAGCTCAAATCATCTCGATGCTTAAGAACCCAGGCATCATCGCCGTCGTCCGGGCGCAAAACCAGCAGCAAGTCCTGCCACTCTCCGCCGCTCTGCTGGCCGGCGGAGTGATTGCCATCGAAATCACCCTGACCACCCCCAACGCCATCGACGCCATCCGGGAAGCTCGCCATGAATTCGGCGACCGCGCTCTCATCGGCGTCGGCACGGTGCTGAACCGCGCCACCTGCCAGGCCGCGCTGGATGCCGGAGCGGAGTTTGTCGTCAGTCCCATCTGCCGCACCGAACTGGTGGGCCTGGCCCATGCGGCGCACCGCCCCATCATGCTCGGCGCCTACACCCCCACCGAGGCGCAGACCGCCCACGAGGCCGGCTCGGATTTCATCAAGATTTTCCCCGCCGATGGACTGGGGGTCGGCTACATTCGGTCCCTGCGCGCTCCGCTGCCTCATCTCCAAATGGTCCCGACCGGCGGGGTGGATCTGGACACTCTGGGGGATTTTTTCAAGGCGGGCTGCGCCGCAGTCGGCGCCGGATCGTCACTGGTATCGACCGGGATTCTGCAAGCCGGGGCTTGGGAGGAGCTGACCGGGCGGGCGAAAGCGTTTGTGGCCGCGGCAGCTGCGGCGCGGGAGGCCTGACACCAATGGCATGGAGCCGACCGCCTTCCATCTGCGACGCGCCACTGTGGATGACCTCAAGGCCCTGAGAGCACTTTGGGAGTCCATGCGCTTTGCCGTCCCCGAATTGGAGCCTCGCCTGACGGAATTCCAGGTGGCCGAGGATCCGGGCGGCAAAATCGCCGGCACCATCGGGTTTCAAATGACGGGCCGGCAGGCGCTCATCCACGGCGAAGCCTTTGAGGACTTTTCGCTGGCCGAGACGATTCGACCCCTTTTCTGGCAACGCATTCACACCTTGGCCATGAACCATGGAATCGTGCGTTTGTGGACTCTGGAGAGCGCCCCGTTCTGGAACCGGCAGGGACTCATCCCCGCCACCTTGGGGGAGCTTCAGAAACTGCCACCGGCCTGGCCCTCAGAAGGGGTCCTCTGGCTGACGTTGCAACTGAAGAGTGAGGAGGCCTTCGCCTCGGCGGAAAAGGAGATAGAGCGGCTCCTGCGGGCGGAAAAGGCCCGCACAGCCCGCGCCCTGCGCCGGGCCACGCTGCTAAAAAACCTGGCCACCGCCGTGGCAATAATTCTGGCCCTGTTCGTGGGCGCGGCGCTGGTCTATCTGCTGCGCCGCAGCCCAAGCTTCTCAGTGCACGGAAGGTAAAGCAAACTCGTCGGCGTGATAAGAACTGCGGACCATCGGACCGCTGGCGACATGCGCAAATCCCAAGCTCTCGGCGAAGGTTTTATAAGCCGCAAACCGGCCGGGTGGAACAAACTCCACCACCGGCAGGTGCTTGAGGGTGGGCTGCAAATACTGGCCCAGTGTGAGAATGTCGCAAGCCGAAGTCCGCAGATCCCGCATGGCTTGAAAAAGCTCCGGCTCGGTTTCACCCAGGCCAAGCATCAGGCCTGATTTGGTGTGAATGGAGTGGCCGAGCCGGGCCTTCACCTTGGCCAGCACGCTGAGCGAACGGTCGTAGGTGGCCCGGTGCCGCACTTCGGGGGTGAGCCGACGCACCGTTTCCAGATTGTGATTGAAGACATGGGGCGCCGCAGCCAGAACGGTTTCAATGGCGGCATCACTCTCGTTGAAATCAGGCACGAGCACTTCGATGACAATGCCGGGATTGAGCGAGCGCACCGCCTCAATGGTCTGACGGAAATGTCCAGCGCCGCCATCCTTCAAATCATCCCGGGCCACGGCGGTGATGACGACGTGCTTCAATTGCATCCGCCGCGTCGCCTCCGCCACGCGCATCGGCTCGTCCGTTTCGAGGGCGAGCGGTTTGGCGGTACTGACGGCGCAAAAGCCGCAGGCCCGGGTGCAGCGGTCGCCGGCGATCATAAAAGTGGCCGTGCCCTTACTCCAGCATTCCCAGTGGTTTGGGCACTTGGCGCTCTCGCAAACGGTGTGGAGCTTCAGTTCGCTGAGCAGGGAACGGGTACGGCCAAAGGTGTCGGCCGTGGGCAGCTTGATGCGCAGCCATTCCGGCAGCCGGGGACGGGCGGGAATTTCAGTCGTCGTCATTCAATTTTTTTCAACCAACCCTGCATATGGATAAAACATAACAACCGCCTTCCGACGCCTTTGGCCGAGTCAGTCGGCGGCTGGAATCGTTTTAAAAAAACCGGGCAGCTCTTCCGGCCCGAAGTCGGCCAGCACCCGCCCTTTGACCTCGAGAACAGGGGCCATTTCCTGCCCCGACAAGCGCATCATTTCATCGAAGGCCGCCGCGTCGGCAATCACATCCAGTTTCTCATATTGAATGTCGTGCTCGTCGAGCCAGCGGATGGCCTTGTGGCACCACCCGCAGTAGGGTTTGATAAAGAGGCGGATGTTCATGGGCGTGGGATGAAACACGACGGCAACAGGTTTTTTACTCGAAAGATGTCAGGCAGGCCACCCGCCACAAAGCGGCGGGAACCCAGCCCCGCGCTTCACCCCCCGATCTGCTTTAGATAATCCTCCGGCGAGAGCAGGGAGGCGAGTTCCGCCGCGTTGGCCGGCTTGATTTTATAAAACCAGCCCGCGCCATCCGGAGCGGTGTTCACCAGAGCCGGGTTATCCACAACGGCTTTGTTAACCTCGGTAATCTCGCCGCTGATCGGGGAATAGATGTCGCTGGCGGTTTTGACGGATTCGACCACCGCGCAGGCCTCACCTGCTTTGACATGCCGCCCCACCTCGGGAAGCTCGACAAACACCACATCGGTCAGTTCGTGTTGGGCATGGTCCGTGATGCCGACGGTGGCGGTGTCGCCGCTCAGGCGCAGCCATTCGTGGGATTTGGCGTATTTCAGATCGGAGGGAACATTGCTCATAAATTATGGGGGCAGGTTAAGGTTTGGGCCGGAATTCTCAAATTATTTTTCTGGAGCTCGTCCGTGGAATCATGATGGATGGAACGGGGGATGGCGCCGGAATGGGTTTGAATTCCTGCAATTCGCGCATCACTTCCGGTAAATAGGCTTGGGCACCACCGCCGCCGCAAAGCGCTTGCCCCGGATTTCAATCTCAATTTCCGTGTCTGGTTTGGCGAATTGCACCGGCACATATCCCATTCCAATGCCCAGATTCAAACACGGACTTTGAGTGCCGCTGACCACCTCACCCACGTGGGCTCCATCGGCCCAGATCGGATAATGAGGTCTGGGCGGGGCTGACTTGCCGGTCATCTTGAAGGCGACGCATTTTCTGGTCACACCCGCAGCCTTTTGCCCGGCCAAAACCAGGCGACCGTTGAATTCGCCCTTGTCCAGAGACACAAAAAACCCCACCCCCGCCTCCAGCGGCGTGGTGTTCTCGTTGAGTTCATGTCCGTAAAGGGGATAGCAGACCTCGGTGCGCAGGGTGTCGCGCGCCCCCAAGCCGCAGGGCTTCAGCCCGAAGGGTTGCCCCTCTACCAACACCCGCTCCCAAACCTTGAGGATCGTCTCATCCCGGCCGATGATCTCAAACCCGTCCTCACCGGTATAACCGGTTCGCGAGACAAGGACGTCCCCATGATCGAATGGGAAGCCGCCTATCTGGTTTTTCTTAAGATCCGTGACGCATCCAACACGGGCGGCACAATTCGACGGGCCGGAGAGGCATCGATCCAAAAACTCTCGCACCCGCGGCCCCTGAACGGCCAGGGCGGCATAATTGTGCGACGAATTGAGAACGTCCAACCGCCCGCCCCCACCTGCCGCCTGCGCCTCCAACCACGCCATATCCACTTCGATTCGCGAGGCATTGATCACCAGCAAATAGACGCCCTGGGAGAGCTTGTAGGCGTAAAGGTCGTCGATGACACCGCCGCTTTCATTGCACATCAACGTGTATTGGCCCTCGCCCGGGGCGAGTTTCCGGATGTCGTTGGTCAGGATGCGGTTGAGAAAACCCTCCGCCCCAACCCCGCTGACGGTGACTTCGCCCATGTGTGAGATATCGAAAACCCCGGCCGACTGGCGCACGGCCAGATGCTCGTCGGTGATGCTGGTGTATTGCACCGGCATTTCCCATCCGCCAAATTCGATGAGTTTGCCGCCCAGTTTCAGGTGCTCGGCGTGAAGGACGGTGCGTTTAAGCATGGAGAGATTAAAAATGAAAACCGGCAAATTAAAAAGCCCAAATGCGAAGACAGCCGCCCTGCCCCTCAACTCACGAACCGCGGTTCAAACACCGGCCCGGGCACGTGCTGCCGCAACAGCCCGATAAACCGCTGCAAACCACGCTTCTCCTCGCTGCCCAGATGGTAGTGGATGTGCCAGCCCAGATAATCCCGACGGAAGTCCTCGGTGAATTCCGTCCGGCCCCGCACAATCTGCTCCAGCGTGTCGAGCCCAAAGGCCTTCGCCTCCACCAGGCGCCGGCGCAACTCCCGGTTCTCAATTCCGCGCCTCAACGCCCACACAGCAAAGACAAACGGCAGCCCCGTCAACTCCATCCACGCCGACCCCAGATCGAAAATCTCATGCTCATGGGGGCCGAGCAGAAAGGTCAACGCCGGATCCCCGATCAGCAGCACATGATCGGGCATGATCGCCGGGTCATAACTGGCCAGCGGTTTGAATTCAGGCTTCAGCCCGCGCTCGCCCAACAGCACCCTCAAAAGATTCACGCTGGTCAACGAGGCGGGATCACAATAAATCTCGGTGGCTTGCTCAATGGGTTTGCGATGGGCCAGAAAAACACTCTTCACCTCGCCCAAGGATGCGATGGCCACCCCCTCCAGCACGTCGTAGCAGTCGCTAAAGAGCACCTCTGTCACACTGACCAGCGCCGCGTCCAGATCGCCCCGGCGCAGGCGCTCGGCCAGCCGGGCGGGCACATCAAATTGAATCTCGCTCTCCAACCCGCGCGTCAGGGGCACGGCATTGAGATACCGGACCGAACCGACGCGCAGCGGAGCGAGCGAATTTTCCAAGCCAAGCAAGCGTTCGCGGTTGGCGTTGATTTCCTCGCGCTCGAATCTCCGCGCCAGAACCGATACCGGCTCCGGGGAGGCCATCCTCAATTTGGGTGTTTCTTCGTCAGACATGAAAAAAGGACCGCAAAAGGACTGTCGCCCTCAGCCCCGAATCGAACGGAAGGACATCAGCCGCCCCCGGTCGTGATGAGCCGGAACTGAATTTCTTTTTCAGGAGCCATGCAGCGGCCTGTCCGGGTCGCAGCCCAGACTTTGGGTGCGGACGCATTCAAAGTCCATCCGAATTTGGGGCGCGGGCCGGCCGGCCGATGCTTTTACTCTTGCGATTACAAAGCATTCTTTGTCAGCTTGACAGCAGTCAGATCAACTGATCCCAATACAATCACTCATGAGCCGCGAAGCAATCGAAATGAATGTCGAGTCTGTCACCGTGGAGGCGGCAGACACCAAGACCATACGCCTGACCTGGCCCGAGGGGCACAACCCCGAATTCAAGACCGGTCAGTTCATCACCTGCAACTGGCCGGACGAGCCCTCCTACCGGCGCGCCTATTCACTTTCCTCCTGCGCCTTGGACCGCGGCTTCTACGAATTCACCGTGCGGCGCGACGGCAAGATGGGGACCCGGCTGGTGGACTGGATCAAGCCCACTCAAAAGCTGGTGGTTTTGCCGCCGGCGGGCAGGTTTCTGCCGGTGTATGAACCGCAAAAGCACCTGATCTGCATGGCCGGCGGTTCCGGGGTCACCCCCTTCCGCGGCTTCGTGCGGGAGGCCACCCGCCAAAAACTGGAAACGAAAATCACCGTTCTCTACAGCGTGCGCACACCCAAAGACATCATTTTCAACAGCGAATTCCTCCAGCTGGCCCGGGAAAACCCCCGTTTCACTTTCGCCGTCACCTGCACCCGCGCCCAACCCGCAGACCAATGGAGCGGCCGCAGCGGGCGGATCGACGCCGAGTGGGTTAGACAGCAGGTCGGGGATTCGGCCGAGACGATCTTCTATGCCTGCGGCCCGACGCCTCTGGTGGAATTTGCCGAACATATCGTCCTGAACGATCTGGGCGTGACCAAGGCGCAAATGAAGACGGAGAAGTGGGGCTGAAGTTTCCGCCCCCCCGGTCTCGCCGCCACCTCTTTGATACAAGCCGGTCTGAAGACCGGCTTTCCTTTTTTATAACAGTCTCGCCGCCCTCATGTGCCGTTTGCCCCTCCGGGACAGGCGGCGGATCACGCAAGACATCCGGACCTTTTTCGCGCATAAAAAAACCCGCAAGCCGGGGCTTGCGGGTTTTTAAAAGGGTCGGTGAACGGAACTCACTTCATCAGCAACATCTGACGGGCCCGCTTGATGGCCAGGTTGAGGCGGCGCTGATAGTGGGCCGGCAGGCCGGTGTATTTGCGCGGCAGGATGCGGCCCTGATCGGTCACAAACTGCTTGAGCAGATTCACGTTCTTGAAGTCGAGGGAATCAACGGTGAAATCGATTTTCGGTTTCGGGCGCGGCGTGCGGCGCTCGGTCATCGTGCTGCGGCTGCGGCCACCGCGACTGTCGGACTTGTCGTTGTTGGTTTTGCGAGGCATATGAACTACTTGATTTCGCGGTGGAGGGTGTGGCGGCGCAAGGCAGGATTATACTTGCGGATTTCCAGCTTCTCCGTCTTGAGTTTTTTGTTCCGCGTGGTGGTGTAACGCGAAGGGGATTTACCCTCCTTGCGCGCTTCCGTGCATTCAATGGTGATGATTTCCCGTGACATAAATGATTATTCTTTTTCTTTAACCTTCTCTTCCGGCTCCTCGTCTTCGTTGTCCGACTCGGCGGCCCCGGGGGAGTCAACCGATCCAAGCTGCCCTAGGCGCCGCTGCCGCAGGGCGCCATCGCGCTCCAGCTGGGCTTGAGCCTGCACCGTGAAACGAGTCCAAGGAATGGCCTCCAGCCGGGCGCGGGGAATGGGCTTGGCGGTCAGTTCGCACACCCCGTAGGTGTTTTTCTCGATCCGCTTGAGCGCCTCCTCAATCTCGTAGATGGCGTCCTGATCCGCCGAGAGCAGGCTCAGGGCGAAATCACGGTCGAAATTGTCGGTGCCAGAGTCGGCCATGTGCAGGCTGTAGCCAGCCATTTCTTGGGCGGATTCCTTGGCAAGACCGCTCATCTGCTTGAGAAGCTGATCGCGCAACTCGAGGAGGCGCTGATGAAACTTCTGCCATTCCGGCTTGATCTTCTGGGGGATATAGCCCCGACTCGATTCGGTCGAGCGGCCAAGAATGGAAGCAAGTGTGGCGGGCGCGGCTACTTTGCCGCGAACGGCCGGCTTCACAGTTTTTTTCTTTTCGGTCACAAAATTATTCAATTCCTGTCGTTTCCCGCCCGGAGCCGGGAGCTCCCTTGGCTTGGGAGTGTGCGAATGTAGCAAAGCAGACTGAATACGCCACAAAAATTTTCAAATAATTCCGGCCCCGCAACCGCGCGTCCCGCCCTTCACAACATTGCGTTGCGCTCCCATCCCGCCTGTGCTTCTATGATCGTGCGACTCGTTCATGGCCGGTGTGCCCGTGTCAGCGATTATTAAAGTCTTATGCAAACTACAATTGAATCCAGTCTGGTGACCCAGAAAACCAAGGAGCTTTGCCAGGCCATCCTCGACCAACCCAATCTGCGCTCCGCCCGCCAGAACATTGAACGCTTCATGGCCGACTCCACCACGCGCGCCCAATACGAGGCCGTGGTAGCCAAAGGCCAGGAACTCCAGCAGCGCCAGCAGGGCGCCCAGCCCCTCAACGGCAATGAAATCTCCGCCTTTGAGCAATCGCGCGAGGCCCTCATGAACAACCCCGTGGCCCGCGGATTCATCGACGCCCAGGAAGAATTCCACGACGTCCATGAGGCCATCAACAAATCCGTCTCAAAAACCCTCGAACTGGGCCGCCTGCCCCAGGAGAGCGATTTCGAGTCGGAATCCTGCGGCACCGGCTGCGGCTGCCATCACGAACACTAAGACCGGCGCGACATGCGACTGGAAAGCCCGCCAGCAACCGCCGGCGGGCTTTTTTGTTTCGCTCTTCCCAGAAAAACCGCCTTCTCCGAACATCCCGCCGCACGCCGCCCACCAGCCAATCAGTCAGGTCGGAAACACGGGTTGGCTTGAGACATTGATCCGGAGAAGAATGGAGGGGCGCAGTTGAAAAAACGCAGCGAAGAAAACAAGACAGCCATGAAGATTAGTATTTTTACATTGGGACTCATGACAGCGGTGTTGGGGGGCGGGCACCCGACCTGGGCCACCGAGGGAGGCGGCGCAAAGGCCCCGATCGACACCCTGCCCAGACCGACCGCCCAGCAGGCCCGCTGGCAGGACTATGAGATCGGGGTTTTCTACCACTACGATGTGAATGCATTCCTGCCCGGGTGGAATCACCGCATGTATGACAACTTTCCGAAGTCGGAAATATTCAATCCCACCAACTTGAGCGTCCGGCAGTGGATGGAGGTGCCGAAGGCACTTGGGGCTAAATACGCGATTCTGACAGCCACGCACGGCAGCGGGTTCATGCTCTGGCAAAGCGATGCCTACGCCTATGGCCTGAAACAATCGCCCTGGAGGAACGGCAAAGGCGACATCGTTCAGGAATTTGTGGACAACTGCCGCAAAGTCGGAGTGGATCCCGGACTCTATTGCCACATGCGTGTCAACGGCTGGTGGCAGGCCGATCATCCCGGCTTCATCAACCGCGGCAAGGGCGGCGACGACGTGCTCCAAGCCAAATACGCCGCGGCCAAAATCAAGCAGGCGGAGGAATTATGGGGCAACTATGGTCGACTGGCTGAAATCTGGTTTGACGGCGGAATGCCCGCACCCACAGCCGGGTATGACGTGCTGCCCCTTGCCAAAAAACTCCAGCCCAAGGCGGTTGTCAATGGCGGCGGGAACTGCCCGGTGGAAACAATCCGTTGGATTGGCGGCGAGTCCGGCAGGACCAGCTACCCGTGCTGGGCAACCGGCGATGGAATCTTCGACGCCAAGCGCGGTTCCCCCGCCGGCACGAACTGGTGCCCCGGCGAAGCGGATGTGGACATGTTGGGCGGCAGTTGGATGTGGCAACCAGACTCGGACGCAAAACTTCACAGCCTCAAACAACTGATGGAAATTTATTACGGGTCGGTCGGCAACAACTGCAACCTCTTGATCAATGCCGCACCAGGTCCGGACGGCTTGATTCCTGAGGCGCAACTCAAACGATTCCAGGAATTCGGGGCGGAGATCCGGCGCCGATTCGGCAAGAGTCTGGCTGAAACCTCCGGTCAAGGCGCCAGGCTCGAACTTAAATTGCCCAAACCTCACACAATCGACCATGTCATGGTTATGGAGAAAATCACCGGAGGCGAACGCGTCCGCGAGTATGTGATTGATGGAATGGTCGATGGGCAATGGCAGAAGATTGGAGCCGGCACCTGTGTCGGCCACAAGCGGATCGAGCGGATTACGCCAGTGATTGTCACGGCGGTGCGGCTGAATGTGATCAAGAGCATCGGCACACCGCTTATCCGAAAACTGGCGGTCTACGACACCGGCACTGCCGAAAGCCATTAAGAGTTCCACCCGGGATTGAGGCTATGAACAGGGCGGAGAAATATGAATACTTTGCCGGTCTCGCCTCCGGCGGGAAGGCCCGGTAGTCGCGGGATTTCACAAAGCTCCAACCCCTGGCCGCCTGGCCTGACAACACGGGCTGCGTGACCATGAACTACGATGCTCCTCTCAAAAACATCTGATGTGCGTCACGGATCTAGGAACGACGGTAGGTTCATTAAACACCTAACTCCTCGAATCCTCCAGTGTGACCGGACCCTTTAGACTGGTCACCTATCTCAAAGCATTCGGTGGGCAGGCTTATTTTGTGAACATCCCCTCCAAATTCATCAGCGCCGATGGACGCGCACTCTGGCTGTATGATGCGGCAAACTTCACAACCGTCTGGAAAGGTGCCAAACTCCAGCAAAACCCGCCCGGCAGCCGCTACGCAATGTGCCTCCAAGAAGTCAGCCTGCTCCATCGCCCCTAGCCATTCAAACTTCAAATAACTCACCGGAGGTATTTGCCTCTGGTTGGCACACTGTTATTCTCACCCCATGAAACAAACCGCCGTATTGAACATTTCGCGACCAATAGGTTGCCTGGTGGCCTTGACTTTCCTGATGCTGGCCAGTCTGTCGCCGGCCCGGAGTGCGGAATCATTTCCCGGCACCAAGAGCAACTTCAACGGAGCCGCGCTTTATTCCTTCCCGATCGGGCTGGATAGCGTGCAGGTGCTGGTCCCCGAGAATCCGGCGCCCGGACGTCCCTGGGTGCTGGCTTCCCAGCTCTATGCCATGAACAGCGCTCCGGTAACGTATATGACACGCACCGAACTGGAGCTTGTAAAACGCGGATTTCATGTCGTTTCGCTGCCTCTTGGCAACACCTTCGGAGCGCCAAATGCCATCTCAAAGTACGACGGACTCTATCGGGAAATGACCGACAAATACGGTCTGGCCGAAAAAACCGCACTTCTGGGATTGAGCCGCGAGGGACTGGCCATCGCACGCTGGGCCGCCGCCAATCCGGGAAAGGTCACCTGCCTTTACATGGACAAGGCAGTATGCGATTTCAAAAGCTGGCCGGGCGGAAAATTGGGGGTCGGAAAGGGCAGCCCTTCCGATTGGGAAAGCCTCATCAAACTCTACGGCTTCAAATCCGAAGCCGAGGCGATGACCTGGCCATGGAACCCGATTGATCTCGCGCCAAAACTGGCTGCGGCCAAGGTCGCCATCCTTTACCTCGCCGGCGAAAACGACGAGGCCGTGCCGTTCGCAGAAAACGGCGGGCGTATGCAGTCGGAATACAAGCGACTCGGCGGCGTGTTCGAGCTGATCATGCACCCCGGCGAGCGCCATCACCCTCACGGATCTCCCGATCCAAAACCCGTGGTGGATTTCATCGAGAGGAACGCGCAACGCCAAACGGGAAGCAAACCCTCCGCGAGCTCCAAGTGGCAAGCCGTGCCGGGGCACATCCTGACTCCCTGGGCGAAAGATGTGAACCCGGCAAATCCATTGGCTGAATACCCCCGCCCTGAGCTGGTGCGACAGGATTGGACCAGCCTCAACGGTCTCTGGGATTACGCCATTGAGCCCATGGATTGGCCCAAGCCCGAAAAGTTCGATGGAAAGATCCTCGTCCCCTACCCTGTTGAGTCGGCCCTGTCCGGCGTTAAAAAGCCCGTCTGGAAAGATGAACGCCTGTGGTATCGCCGCATGTTTAAAGCTCCGAAGCTCACCGCCGGAAAACGACTGCTCCTGAACTTCGGCGCGGTGGACTGGGAATCCAAGGTTTTCATCAACGGCAAACCGGTCGGCGTCCACCGTGGCGGCTATGACTCATTCACTTTTGACATCACCGACCACATCAAGCCCGGAGCGGAAAACGAACTGGTCGTGGCCGTGTTCGATGCGACCGGCGGCGGACAGGCCAACGGCAAACAGAACTACAACAAATTCAACAAGGCCGGCGGCATCGCCTACACCTGCTCCTCCGGCATCTGGCAGACCGTCTGGCTGGAAACTGTGAACGGGGAAAACCACGTCACCGGCCTGACCCTGACGCCGGATGTCGATGCCAGTTGTCTGGAGGTCACTGTCATGACCAGTGCCCCAATGCCGGATCAAACCATTGAAGTCTTCGTGCTGGAGGGGAAAAGGGAGATTGCCCGAGGCAAGGGCCGGAGCGGCGCAAAGTTCAACCTGCCAATCCCCAAAGCTCATCTCTGGACACCGGAAGATCCCTATCTCTATGACCTAAAGGTGAAGGCGGGGGGCGATGAAGTGGGCAGCTACTTCGGGATGAGAAAGATTGCGCTCGGCAAGGACGAGCGCGGCTTCACCACCATGCTGCTCAATGGCAAGCCGGTCTTTCAATCCGGCCCGCTGGATCAGGGATTCTGGCCGGACGGCCTCTACACTGCGCCTACAGACCAGGCCCTGCGCTGGGATATCGCGGAAATGAAGCGGCTGGGCTTCAACATGGTTCGCAAGCACATCAAGGTGGAGCCCGCCCGCTGGTACTACTGGTGCGACAAGCTGGGGCTGCTGGTCTGGCAGGACATGCCCTCGGGGGGCGGAGCAAAAGGGCGCGGACAGAATCAGGATGCGGGGCCTTCTGAATTTGCGGCGCAATTCGAGGCCGAGCTTCGCTCCATGATCGAGCAGCATCGAAATCATCCCTCCATCATCATGTGGGTGGTTTTCAACGAGGGCTGGGGCCAGTACGACACCACCCGCATGACAGCGTGGGTCAAGAAGCTCGATCCGTCGCGCATTGTGAACAGCGCCAGCGGTTGGAACGACTACAAAACCGGCGACATAAGCGATCAGCACAGCTATCCCGGCCCCGGCTGCAATCCTGCCGAACCCGGGCGCGCTTCGGTGCTGGGGGAATTTGGCGGGCTGGGCCTGGCCGTGCCGAAGCATACCTGGGTGGAAAACGCCTGGGGCTATCGCGGCGTGACAGGCGAGCATTCCCTGACCCGCAACTATGTCGGACTCTGGCGCGAAGTCGCAAAACTAAGAGAGAAAGGACTCTGCGCGGCCGTCTATACCCAGCTCACCGATGTGGAATCCGAAGCGAACGGCATTTACACCTATGACCGCAAGCATTTGAAAGTGGATGCCAAACAGGTGGCCGATGCGCATCGCGGATTCTTCGCCACTCCCCCCGTCTTGGAGAGCATCATAGCCACCTCCAATGAACAACCAGCATCGTGGCGCTACACCACTGAACAACCGGCCACCAACTGGACAGCGGTTGCCTTTGATGCCGCCACCTGGCGCATCGGGGCCGCGGGCTTCGGCAGCGCCGATTTCACAAACGCCCCTGTGCGGACAATCTGGGAAAGCGAGAATCTCTGGCTGCACCGGACAGTGGTCTTGCCTCCCGGAAAACTCAACTTCCCATCCCTCAAACTCTTTCATGGCCAAGAGGTTCAAATCTTCATCAACGGCGTTCTGGCGGCGCAATTATCCGGTCGCAGTTCCGGCTATGACGAATTCGACATCAAGCCCGCAGCAGTCAAAACCCTGAAACCCGGCCTCAATACAATCGCTGTCCACTGCAGGCGTGGAAAACAGTCTTCCTACATTGATTTGGGGCTGGTCCAGGAATCCGCAAATTAATCATCCCGGAAAAAATCTCCCCGCTGCCGCAGGCGGCATCGGGGAGATTTTCTTAAGAGACAACTTGTCCAGATGAGGAATCCGGCTGTTTTAAGGAGGTAATGCGCGGCATGATTCGCCGCTCGAATATCGCCACAAATCCTTTCCCGGGAGGATTCTCAACGGACGCCCCGGGCATCTGGCCAGTGAAGGCAAGGATGAGATTTCGTCGGACACCTTGGCGGCTACCTGGCCGCGTGGAGCGGATTGCCCAACCGCTATCCAGCGATAACGCGACCTGATTGAAAAAACGCGGTGGTAGGGCGGGCAGTCCGCTCCACGCCGCTGGCTATCAACCCGCGTTTCTATCGCACCGGGACAGCGCGCACGGAGTGACGCGCCCTACCTGTTTGCTTCAGACCCATCCGATAGACGCCCGGTTGCGACATCAGAAAATTGCGGTTTTCGGGTTCAAACTCACGGCCGCGTGCGGCTTCGAAAAAAACCGCAGTCCCGCTGCAAAGGGACTCCATGGCTTTCCTCACCGTTGGTCACGCCTTCCAAATCCGGCATGCGGCATCGGCGATGCCGCTCATGGCATTGCGGGTATCCACAATGCAGCGAGACCACCGGGCCAGCTCGGCATAGTTCACATTGCTGTGCTTGGTGGCGATAAGCACCAGATCGTAACTTTCCAAGATGCCCCGCTCCCACGCCACCGAACGAGTCCCGGCCCATTGCGCATGCTCCCGGGTCGGCCGGATCACCGGCACGTATGGATCGTGGTAATCCACCGCGGCACCCCGCTGCTTGAGCATTTCCATCAGGACATAGCTGGGCGACTCGCGCTCATCGTCCACATCGGACTTGTATGCCAGACCCACGACGAGGATCCGGCTGCCCTTGACGGATTTGGTGTCATGGTTGAGGGCCTCGGCCACGCGATGCACGACGTATTCGGGCATGGCGGTGTTCACCTCGCCGGCCAGCTCGATGAACTTGGTATGCTGTCCATATTCCCGCGCCTTCCACGTGAGATAAAACGGATCGATCGGAATGCAATGCCCCCCCAGACCCGGCCCGGGATAAAAGGCCATGAATCCGAAGGGCTTGGTTTTCGCCGCATTGATCACTTCCCAGACATCGATTCCCATGGCCTCGTAGACGACCTTCAATTCATTGACCAGAGCGATGTTGACGGCGCGGAAGGTGTTCTCCAGCAGCTTGGTAGCTTCAGCGGCGCGGCAGGAGGAAACCGGCACCAGAGTGCGGATGGCATGCGAATAAAGAGACACTGCCCGCTCCAAACACGCCGGCGTCAATCCCCCAACCACCTTGGGGATGATCGCCACCTTGCTGTCAGGGTTGCCCGGATCCTCGCGTTCGGGTGAAAAGGCCAGATGAAAATCCTCTCCCGCCCTCAGGCCCGACACCGACTCAAGCACGCCGCGCAGGTCCTCGTCGGTGGTGCCTGGATAGGTGGTGGACTCCAGAACAACCAAAACGCCCTTTTGCAAATGGGGCGCTATGCTTCGCCCGGTGTCCAGTATGTAGGATATGTCCGGCTCGCGATTCTTGTTGAGCGGGGTGGGCACACAGATGATCACCGCCTCCACTTCCTTGACACGGCGGAAATCGACCGAGGCGGAAAAGCGCCCGTTGGCGACATGCTCCTGAATCGACTGGGCGCTGATGTGTTTGATATAACTGCGCCCCTGCCCAAGCTCCTCCACCTTTCCAGGATCAATGTCCAAGCCCAGCACCGTGACGCCGGAGCGGGCGAATTGAAGGGACAACGGAAGACCTACATAACCGAGACCGATGATGGCTATTTTCATTTGTTCTTTGGGTGTGCGTTTTATTTTATCCTGAAACCCCTAAACTCATCCATGGAGGGCAACTGCCCGGGTTTAAAGTCTGTTCCACACCCGCACTTGTCCGCAGAGTTTCCATTCCAAACCCGGACACAGGGTTTGCTCCAGCCTGCGCGCTCCGCGTGCCTGCCAAGTTTCAAACACCCTAAACGAGTGGACCGCCTCCTTGAAATCCAAAAGTCCCTCCCGGGCCGGTTTTACCCACCCGCTCCGCCCCTTTTATTGCATGGCATTGGGATAATACCGAAACCGGGGCGGGCGGTCCCGCTGAACAAGAGGGGCAGCATCTTCGGGATGCCGCCCCTGATTTCCAACAAGAACCCGGTGACGGGTGCCTCAAGCGCGCAATTTGCGGGAGACAAACGCCACGCCGCTCAAACCCATTCCCAGCAGCAGGATGGATGAACCGCCATCGGGAACCAGCCCGATCATGTTCTGAACCGGCTCCCCGTTATCGTCGGTGAGGACCACGCGGGCCACCTGATACTCGCCATTATTCTGGCCTTCCAGCTCGGCAAGCGTATGGCCCGTGGAGGATTCCGCAAAGTTGACCCAAGGCGTTGCGGCGGTGACATCCACACTCGGCCCGGAGAAACCTTCCATCAACCAGATGGCGTTCTGCAGCCCATACGCGCTGGCGGCACGCCCGGTCGTGGTTCTGGCCCCGAGCAGGGTGTTGACAACTGTGGATCCGGGAAGCCCCGTGTCGGCATAGTCGTAACCGGTCAGATGCCCCGTGGCAAACTGGTTGTAGAGCCAGGCCGTGCCCAGAGAAACCGGGGTGGGAGCCAGAGTGGCGTTGTAATGTCCCGGGACGTCGATGGTGCTTCCGGGGCCGGTGGCTTGAATGCAAAAGGTCTCAAAGCCCCCATTGACCAAGGCGACGGGCGCATAATTCCCCCCGGAAAAAACCGGTGAAATATTAAACTCCCCGCCATCGCCAGTTGCATACCCGGCCAATCTCGTGACATTCACGGGAATACCCCATGCCTGAGATCCGCCAAGCAATCCCACCGCGACTAAACTCGCAATTGCTTTCTTCATATGTTTATTACTCCTTGTTTTATTTGGTTGTTGCATCGGTTCACGATTGCAATACGTAAATCTGAGCTAGACTCGTGCCATCCCCCCGCGCGAGGCCCGGGGGCCGGCAGCTGAATCCACAGATACCGTTGAACTAGAACTTGTTAAGTCGCATTAAAAAACCCGCCGCCGCCCCCCTCCGCCGCCGAGGCCAGCGCCCGGGAGAAAGGAAACTGTAAAGCGGCTCGACGGTTTTCCGGGCCGCGCCCGCGGAAAAATCATAACTAACTGTATACAAACTACTTGTGAAACACACGCCGCCGTAAGCAAATCCGACAGTGCCGCGGGCTGGCTCGGTTCCCGCCGCAAGGCCGCAGGACGCAGGCATGCTGCCAAAACCGGCGGCGGCACGCAAGCGGGTTGCCATCCCACTTTTCCAGCGCCCGGCAAAAAAAACGCCCGCCCATTGGCCCGGCCAAGAAAAAGATCGGCCCAGCTTCTTGACCCAAGAGGGTTCTTAAACGAAATCAGGTCGGCGGCTCTCCCCCCCGTCCGATCATGCCGCCCCAATAATCACGGGCTCAGCCAAGCGTTGAATCGCTTCCGCCCGCCGCCAAAGAGGGAAACTCCCCGCTGCAACTCAGCCTCTGGAATAACAAGGCCGGATCCGCATGGCGTCGGCCGACTTTCTTATTGCGGCGGAGGGAACTGATGATCCCTCTCAACAGATACTCGATCACCGGCCAAGCCAGGCGGGTGACGGGCAGGATATTGGTCGTGATCGGCAGCTCGTGAGCCCATTTGCGGCGCAGATGAAAATAAGAGCGCCAAAATGCCCGGGGCAGACGCACGATGCCGTTGGAATTGTGAACACAAAAGACATCGCATGCAAAGGATCTCAAGCCCTGCCGCCTGGCTTCCAAACAGATGTCCGTGCCGTAATGATGAAAGCCGGGAAGTTGCGCATCGAATTTAAGCCCGGCATTCCGGCGCAGAATCAGGACCACTTCGTCCAGGGCGACAACTTCCGCCGGGCCGGCGAAAGGTTGCCCAACCACACCCTGCAAACCGGTGGAGTAAAGATGACCAACCCGCGCTCCGGCTTGAGTCACCCCGAACACACCCAGCACCCCCCAGTCGGGATGATCCCGCTCCAGCAACCGGATTTGGCCGGCCAGGGTGTTCCACCAACCAGGCGGCAAATACACGTCCTGATGAGCAAAGACCACAATGTCGCCGGTTGCCTCGGCCAATCCGGCATTATACGCAGCCCCGGCAGAGGCGTAGCCGCGTTTGGATAGAAACTCCCGCGCCAAAGAGAGGTCCGGCGAACTGCCCAGCGCGGCCTGCAACACCCGGTCGTCATTGCACGCGACAACCACCGAGAAACTCAAGGGCTGCGGCCCCTGACACGCAGGAGCTGCCGGCTCCTTTTCCGCCTGCGGATAAGACATGATCTAAGTGATTAAAAAAACGCCGCGCCGATAAAAACGGGATTGGTGAAGCTGGAGTGCCGCCTCCAAAAAAACTCCCCCTGCAGCGGCGCTCTATCGATACCGATCCCCCTGCACCCGAACGGGGTGCGCATAGCCTGGAGACCGAAGTTTTTCACGCCATGCCCGGTCAGGCTTCACGCTTCAGACATCGGCCTTTGAGGAAAATCTGCTCATGAAACAAATAGGGCATCCGCCCCAAAGTAAGCACATTTCCCAGCCATCCCTTTTTACCGATCGGATCGGCGGCGCGAACAAAGTCCACCTCAAACCCAGCCGATTCAAACAACTCCCGATAGGTCGCGGGGCTGAACCAGCGCAAGTGAGTGGCATCGAACACACCCTTGTCCTCGTAGCGCCACCGCCCTTTGATCAAAGTAAATAGGACCCCGTAATAGCAGACGTTGGGCGAACCGGACAGGACAATGGCACCGGGGTTCATCAGGGGCCGCAACCGGGCCAACGCCTTCCACGGATCGATCAGATGCTCGAGAACCTCGCTGAGAATCAGCACGTCAAAGCCGCCGTTTGTCGCGGGTAACAGAACCTTTTCCACATCGCCGACGAGCACCTGATCCAGTTTGGCGCGCGCCTCCGCGGCCGGTCCCTCACAAAGTTCAACGCCGCAACACCAGCCGCATTTGCCGGTGGACCGGGCATAGGCACTGGTGTCGCCATTGCCGCAACCAATCTCCAGCAACCGCGCCGCCGGGTTGGGCGGCAAAAGATCCACGAAAAGCTTCCGGGCACCTCCAAAGTAATTACCGCCCTTGCCTTCGTAAGTGGGAACAATCTTTGTCATGTGCTCTGTGATAATTACCAACCACCGCAGGCGAAGAACCCTCCCCGCGCTTCCGCTTGAACATGGAAGGGGCCGAGCTGGAGTGTCTTCACGCTGGATTCAAACGGCCCCGGCGCTGCCGGGGCGGACGTTGCGCGATTCCCGCCATTTGCCCAACGCCTCGGAGCGCAGGCTTTGCGCGGCATTGCGCAGCTTTCCGAAAACCAGCCCGAAAACCAAACAGCAAACCGCGCATCCCATCACCGCCAACGCGAATTTTCCGGACAAACTCGCCGAATCCAAAAGCTGCCGCACCCCAAACGCCACACCGGCGAGCACAGCCACCAACGCGGCCGGATACAAACAGTCCCAAACAGGAATGCCCTGACGCCGCTCCATCCGGATCAGCGAGGAACCCAAGGCAAGCAGCTCCCCCGCCCCGCCGGCGATCGCCACCCAGTGCAGATCCATTTTCAACACCACCACCGGCACGGCCAGGGCCAACCCGCAGAGCCGCCATAAATTCGAAGAGAGTGTGTTGACGGTGTCGCCCCGCGCCATCGCCGCGCAGAGCGGCGCGCCTCGCACAATGCGGAAAGCCTGACCAATCATCACCCACGAAGCCAGCATCGCGGCACCGGCATATTTCCGACCGAACAAAAGAATGATCGCCGACTCACCCCCCAGAATCATGCCGACGACAAACACCGCTGAGCAAAGAGCCATCACTTGGGCAAACAAACGGTAACGGGCGCGAAACTCCTGCGCATCGCCCTGCGCCTGAGCCAAAACAGGCAGCGTCACCGTCCCTGCAATCTTGAAAACAACAAAACACGGCGTCATCGCAATCGTGCACGCGATGGCGTAAGTCCCCAGCTCAGCCAGCGAATATCTTCCAGCCACCAACATGCGGTCCCCTTGAAAAACACCAAACATAAGGAAACCCGAGACGATCAGCGGCCAACCGAAACGCAGATTGTTTTGGATACTCCTCACATTCCAGCAAAGCCGGTAGGGCCGCTCCCCCACCCAGTGCGAGGAGATCATTGAAATCCCCGCCTTGACCAGCAGCAGGCTTAGAATGGCCCTGTAATCCCCAAGCCACACCGCCAAAGGCCAGGCCGCCAGAGTGATCACCACCTGCGGCATCGTGTCCGTGATCATCATCGGGGCAAACCGCATGTGTCGGCTCAGGCGCGAACTCTCCAGACTCGCAAACCCGGCACACAGCGGGATGCAGGCCATCAGCATCAACGCTCCCCGGTGGGCTTCCATCCCGAACCAACGCGCCAGCGGATACGAAAAGACCAGAATGAGCAACGCGTCCAGCAGCCCCGTCAGCAACTGACAGGTGTGGGTGCCGGCCAGAAACCCGGCATCGTCCCCTGTCTTGGATTGAATGACCTGTTGCCCGAAAGACATCTTCCCCGTCAACTCGAAAAGCGTGACGGCCAGAGCCAGAGTCGCCGCGACACCGAAATCCTCCTTGCTCAGCAGCCGGGCCAGAATCATGTTCCGCAAAAAAGTGCAGCCGTTGTTAATGACTTCAGCGCCGCCCAAGATGGTCGAGCCGCCCAGCATTTTAAGTCCCAATTTCATCCGGATGCCCCGCAGCCACTAGCCCTTGGCGCATGCCTCTCTGGCTTTCAAAGCCTCCGACGATGCCCCAGCCGCCCCGTCGACGAACCCCGCAGCATGCTTCCGAAGAAATCCCTCGAGATCCCCCGACATTAACAACGGGATGCACTCCTTGATCTTTCCGTCCGGCCAATCCCACCATTTGATGGCCAGGAGCGCTTGAATGACCGCATCGTCAAACCTTTTGCGGATGACCTTGGCGGGATTGCCCGCCGCAATGGCGTAAGCCTCGATGTCACGCGTAACGACGCTGCCAGCTCCGATCACCGCTCCGTCGCCAATCTCCACCCCGGAGAGTATTGTGACATTGGTGCCGATCCAGACATCATTGCCGATGATGACGTCACCTTTTGTCGCAGGCGCAACGACCGGCCCGGAGCCATCGCCCAGAAACCGATCCAGCGGATAGGTGGTGATCCAGTCGACGCGATGCTCTCCGCCCACGAGAATACGCACCCCCTTGGCAAGGGAGCAGAACTTCCCGATCTTGAGCCTCGTCTGACCGTCCCACTTCAAAACATCGGGGTTTCCGTAGGTCCACCGGCCAATGTCAAAACCGGCAAACTCCTCCCGGTCCCTGACAAAGACAGAGGACCTCCCCGCCCGCTTCGCCCGGCCAATCCACCCAGCCCATTTCATCCAGTCCATCCTCATACCGAAAAAACTAGCAGCCTAGCAATGTACTCTGAGTTGCGAATTTAAATTGCAAAGACTCTAAACCCTCCCGCTGTGTAAGAAAGAGAATTATACTACGCCTTTTTGGAATACAAAATATCCGTCACAATATGACGATTTGATTATGAGGGTTTGACGAGCCTGAAGTTGACCGGGGGTGAAACCCTACTGGAGGGGCTATTCGTGCCTTGAAAAGCCCCAATATCCCAAGGACCCGAGGCAGGGCGCTGGGTCCCGGACGCATCCTTCGTAAGATCAGGCCGCCATCGGGATGGAACGAAAGAGATATCGGGAATGATTGCGGTAAGATTCGTTCCCCTGCCCGTTCCGGAGCTGGATAAAACCCGAAAATCCCCGGGGCCAACGAATGAAACCGTGCCGATCAGACTGTTTTTTTCTAAGCCCGGGAAAACGGATTGGAACCGGCTAAGGGTGGTATTATGGGTTGGCGTATCGGCGAACAACCCGTCCACTGTATAAAGGTTGTAGCCGGAGTGCTCAGTGACGTTGTTTGGAAGCATTGAGTTATCAGGTGCCACATATAACGGTACCTGCCGTCCGCATCCTACGAGAAGCTCATTATAAAAATACTGGTTTGTAATAACGACCTGGAAGTTTCTCGCATCCGAGCCCAAAACCGCAGCCGCACAATTCGTATAGGTATTATTAAAACTCCAGAAAGCGGAAAGCGAATCGTAGGCGTCGACACCATTATATTGAGCACTTTCAACGGTATTACCGGAAAAAATGGCTGTCCCGTTGGGTGCCGAAACGACAATGAAAGCGGTATTAGTGCCAGACCAATAACCATACGATCCCTTGGATGCATCGAAAACATCCCCCGGCTTATAAAGCGCACCGCCATAACAAAAACGGGTCGTACTATTTACTTGGGGCGATTTTGATTGATTGGTGCACACCTGATATTTTGCGCCCGCAGTAAGATTAAAAACATTCGTTAGGGTCGAAGAATCATTGGCTACTATGTTGTCGTTCGCAGCGTTTGGTTCATAAAAAAAACCACCACCGTTGATATTGGAAATGGAATTAAATGCATAAACCAGAGTTGAACCAAATGGAATGTGTAAGATTTGCGATGCGTCAGAATGCGCCCCTATGTTATTATCGGAATTTGTGCAGTGCCAGAACCGGTTGAATGCAATCACCAGATAACCCGAACAACCCATATTGATGGGATCGTCCTGAGTATCATGAAAATAATTACCCCATATTACAAGATTGGTATTAACCCGGGTTGCTCCCCCGTAAAGAGAGACGCCTTTTTGTCCCGTGCAGGATATTTCGTTGGAGACAATGATGGTGTCGATCATTCCACCGACATTAATTCCGGCTTCGCCATTTCCATACAGAAGATATTGCCTGCTGTTGACACCGTAGGCGGCATAGGTACCGGAGCCAACAAAGACTCCGTTGTTAATAATACAATTGGAAATAGTGATTCCTTTCTGAGTGTTTAAGGCAAACCCGTATTTGAGAAAATTTGTGATAGTCAGTCCCGAGTAAAACTGAGCGTCGCCGCTTGGATTCACCACATTATAAGCCACCTGCCCTCCATCCAGAATAGCATTGCCAAGGCCCCACCCCGGTCCGGTTTGATAGACGATAGGATTCCCCGCCGTGCCGCTGCGGGACAGTGAAATCGCATTGGCACTCCCGCCGGTCAAACGGTAGGTGACACCCCCTTTGAAATTCACCACGTCACCCGCGAGAATTACAATCGATCCCGGCACCCCTGTGGCCGAGGAATCTCCCGGGCAATGCTGCCAAGCTGCGGCAATCGAAGTCCCTTTGTTGACATCCAATCCGCTGGCATAGTCCACATAATACTGAGCGGCCGCGGCTTCAATCGCAGACCAAATCAAGAAATAGAGTATGGCGACAAGAATGTTCATGATTCTTCCCAGTTATTTTATTGAAGATTTCAACCGGTCGTCTGTGCATCCTACTGATACGCAGCATCGTTCAAATTGATGTTTTTAACCATTGTTGGTTCGGCTGGATAAATCACCTATTTTCACGCCTCTGTCAAACTGAACGCCTTCGACTCACGCTACCAACACCCCTTCAGCCGCCGATTCAGGCTCGGCTCCTTGATAAACTGCATGACCGGGACTATCACTGGATTCCGGAGCCCGACGCAAAACCCACTGGGTCAGGTTTGCAATGACAGCGAGCTGCATGAACCAAACCATGTAGGTCTGATCCCAGTAGGTGACGCCGAACCAGTTGGCCACGTGGGATGCCAGCATGGCCCCCATGGCCCAGACTAAATATCCGGTTCCGTCAAGCCCCTCTGGAGCCAGCCGCAGCAAAGAAAACGCTTTACCTATTTCGCTGAAAGCCTTGCTTAACAGCGCTATGAATAAAAACATCGAAACCAGCCCGGCTGACAACCCAAAGGAAATATACGCGTTTGTGATATCCGCAAATCCGGTTGACCTCACCACATAGGGAAACCAGTCTACTGTCAATTCATCCCTCATACCGGCCAACCACCATTGATGCAGATGACGAAAACTCACATCAATCAGATAGGACCGGTGCCACCCGTCCCCCCCGGTCAGATCACTCACTTTTGCAATCAAGTACCACACCGGCGCCTTCATCACCATCGCCGCCAACCCGATCCAAGCGAGAATACCCCATCGCACCAGACGCATTCTGGTCCGCAGAGGCCAAAGCAGCCAGCCCACCATCGCAATGGCCGCTGCATTGATGGGCCCACCGGAATTCGACAGCCAGACAATACAGGCGCAAAAAGCCATTCCAATCCAGGCCACTCTTCTTTCATTCCGGTCAAACCAAAGACCAAAATACACGGGCAGAAAACTCGCTCCCAAGGTGCCCAAAAGCGAGGCGTAGCGGAAACTCCCGCAGCAACGGACGGAATCATCATCCCTGGTAACCAGACCCTCCACCGCCCCCAAGGCGGTGAACATGCTGTGCCGGGCGAAATGCTCCCGGAAAAGCAAAACCATATAGGGAGTCAGGACGAAGAGAAACGCCTTTAAAAACCACCGGAACTCGGCCACATCCGCCACCAGGCAACGGAAGGCGAAATAGCACAGATAGGCATCCACCGCCTGGCCGATGATATAGGCCGCGCTGTCGGTTTCTCGAAGCAGATAGACAATCGTCGTGTAGCCGTAGAGAACAAGCACTCCCCAATCGATCCGGTTGAGCCGCAGTTCAGCCAGCTCGCCTCTTAACAGGATGCGGAGGAATGCGGCCACCTCGATGAAGCGGTGGGGGAACATGTTGACCCCGCCCAATCTCACCTGCTGATATTGGGTCAGATACAACACGCTGGCCATGATTCCCAGCAGCGCCCAGCGCCGGGGCGCGGCCAGCACCACGCCAACAAGAACGGTTAAAATGGCGATGCTCAGTGCGTTCATGAAGGAATCAAGGGGGAACCGATCAACCCGCGCCCATTCCGCCCCGGCACCGGTGGGGGAAGGCAGCCCAGGAAAGGCCCGGACTGAAACACCTGCCGGGCCGAGGCTTTCAGGCCCGGCATGGCCTGCACGAGCCGGTCCCGGGCGGATTCGCGGCCGGCAAAAGCCGAGCGCACCACCCCAAGCACCTCGTCCCTGTCGGCGGACCGCAGGTCGGCAACCCGCGCTCCGGTCTCCCGCGCATTCAACACGCCGGCAAACTTGCTGCTGTAGGCCAAACCCAAGGTCGGAACGCATTGGGACACGGCTCCGATGCAGGCGTGCATCCGGGACCCGATGAAAAGCTCACACTGGCCGATCAGCGATTTAATTTGCCGATGATTGAGAACCTGATCCACAAAAAGCATGTGGTCAGGATATTGAACGAGCCAGGCCGGGGCCAGCCTGCGCAACAATTTCAGCTCGCACTCCTCGCTTTCCGGATCCCCGAAAACATGGGGGATTAGGATTACGGTGGCGCCCAGTTCCAGAATGAGGAGTTGGAGAATCGACTTGATCAGGGCCGGATAATTATCCCGCAGCCCGAACATGTTATTTCCCGAATACCCGCCCATATGCAGCAGGCTGCTCACATTCAAGCCGACCACCGGCCCCGTGCGGCGCAGGCGCCCAACCCGCGCCCCGACACCTTCGGGCACCGGCTCGGGCTCCATGGTAAAGCCCAGGTCCGGCGACCGGCGTATCCTCGGGTCGCCGGCACCCAGGATTTTCCGGGCAGTGGCGACGCCCTCCTCGTCGCGGGAATAGATCAAGGTGGCCCGCTGGAAAATGAATCGGGCGACAGCCCGGGCGATCCGGGTTTTAAAAGGGCCGTAGGTCTGGGGCACCAGGACCAGCGGGCGGTTGAGGGCGAGAACCAAAAGTTGGGGAAGAACGACATAAAAAAAACGGCGCAGGCCGTAGATGTCGCTAAAACTGTCGCCGCCTGCCAAGGAGACGTGCACCCGCGCCGCAAGCATTTCCCGCAGCCAAGGATTGCGTTTGAGCCACCGGTGGCGCAGGGGTTTGGGAAGAAGGCGGGCAAAGCATGCGACAAGGAGCAAACGGGCGATGTTGTTGGGCAGATAAAGCCTCCAACTGAAACGCAAGTTGACCAGGGGCACATCGATTTCTTCGACTCCAAAGCGCTCCACCCACTTGACCGGTGCCGGGCCATAGTCGATCAGGCGGAGGCAAGGACGCTGGATCGCTCCGGCAAGACTTTGGATGAGGCCGCTCAGGAGCACACGGACACCGTAGTTGTCGGTGTTGTAAGTAACCCCTAGTATGCCAATGACGGTGCCGTCGTCCGGATTGGAAAGAGGCACCTCCGGAAGAGAAATTGTTTCAATCCCGACGAGGCTGAATTTAGTTGCCACTATGGAGGGGGTAAGGCTCAGGTCAAAGGTCAGAAGACCTTCGGTGTTCAGGCCTATTCTTTTGGTTTTTTCAAATCAACAAAGGACTTGGGGTTTCTGGCCGGCCCGAGTGGATTTCGAACACGGTTTACTCCTGCAAGGCTTAACATCCGCCGCCCTTTGAAAAGCCTCAAATCGACCTCCCGCCTGGCGCTGCGCTCTTCACGCAGGCTGGGCTTCGGCGGCGTCGACCAATCCGGGCTTTTTGGATCGCAGTTTAACCCGGCTCCGCACCGACTGGAATCCTTTGAGAAAAGTCCGGGCCGCGCTGCGCAATCCGCCCAGCAGAGTGCGGATCCCATTCAGGCAGACCGGGCGGAACCTTGGAGCAAAGACATAAAACACCTGGGTTTCCTGAAAGCACTGGTCCCCAAACTGGCGCTTGTAGAGGTAGTCACCGGCTCCAAAGTCGAGCGTCTGCACGCCGTTGCCGCAGAAGTTCTCGATCGCCTTGTTGATGAGATAAATACCGGGAGAATGGCGCTGCAGCGCGCGATCAAACCCGAGCGCTTCGCTATAGAAAATCCCTCCGTGGACCGCGCCCCACCAATAAGCCACCGGCCGGCTCTGGGCGTAGAGAACATACATGCGCAGCCATCCTTTCTCCGCTTCCAAGGCCACCCGCTTGCGGTTCGCCGGATTATCGACAAATCCACCCCCAAACCGGCGCTGATAAGTGTCTTGTGACACCTCCTCCACATCGCTGATCATCGTGTCGAGCTCCGCAGAATCCCTGAAACATTTAATCATAAGGCCCTGGGGGAATTGTTTCTCGAAGTTGCGTGCTTTCCTGCGAAAATGAGCGCGATAGTGCGAGGTCAATCTCGCATGAACCAACTCCAGATTGTCCGGAACGGCCATCTTCCAATGCGGCTGGGGTTCCATGGTATGGTCGCGGCAGAACCAAGAGACCTTGGTGTCGAGATGCTTATAAAACGGCGATTCCACAGGGGTATGGCCTATCACCAAGGCATCGGCCTTGCCTTGCCGCAAAAGCTGCTGCAGAGCCTCGACAACGGCAGAGACCACCCCGGCCGATTGGTCCCCGAGAAATCCGCCGCGCAGGACGCTGACAGTTCGGAGCGGAACACGAAAGAGCGACTTGTGGCTGATCTTGAAATCCAGCTCGCTTTCCGTGAAGCAACCCACGGCCATTGCCATGGGCTCATTCCCTTCCAGAGCAAGTATCACATGGGGTGAGGAGCGGGATCCGTGCGCTTCGACCCTCGTCAGCAGGAAATCAATATCGGCGTAAATATGTCCCGGCCATTGTTGCCAGAGATGGCGAAACCCTTCGATCTCGGCGCGAGACTGAAGGATGCGGGTTTGAATTTTCCTGTTCATCACTGGGAGTGTCTTTCAGCCTGAAAACGGGGCTGCGGGAAAGCGGGTTGTCCGTGAACCGGGCAAAGGGCACCCGGTCAATTAAACTGGCAGACGGCCTTCGCTACGCGGCTCAAGTCATTCTCGCTCAGGTCATTGTAAAATGGCAACCGCACCAGGCGGTCGCTCGCGTCTTCGGTCACCGGGCAATCCCCCGCCCGCCCCCCGAATTTGCGGCCCATCTGCGAGAGATGGAGCGGGAGATAATGGAACACGCTGAGGATGTTCTGCGCCTTCATGTGGGCGATGAGGGCCTGCCGTTTTTCAAGCGACGGGAGCAGCATGTAAAACATGTGATAGGACTGGTCGCAGTGCTCCGGGACCACGGGGAAACGGACGCCCTGTTCGCCCGCCCAAGCCTGAAGATGGCGGGCGTAGTATTCCCAGACAAAGCGGCGCTTGGTTTGGATGCGCTCACGCACCTCAAGCTGGGCCAGCAAATAGGCCGCCAGCATATCCGACGGCAGAAAACTCGAGCCCACATCCACCCAGCTATACTTGTCCACCTGCCCGCGGAAGAAGCGGTTCCGATTCGTCCCCTTTTCGTGAATGATCTCGGCCCGCTCAATGTGCCGCGGGTCGTTGAGAAGCAGCGCCCCGCCCTCGCCGCAGTTGAAGTTTTTTGTTTCGTGAAAGCTTTGCGTCGCCAGGCAGCCGAAGGTGCCAAGATATTTGCCCCGGTATTTGCCAAACAGCCCGTGCGCATTATCCTCCACCACCGCCACCCCGTGCGCACGGGCAATTTCACCGATCGCATCCATCTCACACCCCACCCCGGCATAATGCACCGGCACCACCGCCTTGGTCCGGGGGGTGATCAGTGCCGCAAGCTTTCCCTCATCCAGATTGAGAGTGTCGGGGCGGACGTCGCAAAAGACCGGCCGCGCGCCGTGCAGGACAAAGGCGTTGGCCGTGGAGACAAAGGTGAACGAAGGCAGGATGACTTCATCCCCGGCCTTGATGTCCAATAAGAGCGCAGCCATCTCCAGGGCGTGGGTGCAGGAGGTGGTGAGCATGGCTTTGGGGACCGAGAGGGCCTGCTCGAGAAACGCGGTGCATTTCTTGGTGAACGGCCCGTTGCCGCAGGTGTGCGCGTTGGCGATGGCCTGGCGCATATACTCAAACTCGGCACCCACCGCATAGGGCTGGTTGAAATGAATTTTCGGCAATGGCTCCATGTTGGATTGTTCCCGGCTATCGCCCGCGGATACGGGCGGTGATTTCAGGGGGCACCGGCCGGACTGGGCTGCGGCAGACCGGCTGCGGCTGCGGGCCGGGTGCAAAAAACAGTTTCAGGGGGCCGACGCTCCGCCAAAATCCGGCGGTACTCGGCCAGCATTTTAACCCCGGCGGCGCTCCAGCTTAGATCGCCGGCCGTCTTGAGTGACGAAGTTCGCAGCCGCTCTAGCAGCCCCCGGTCCCGGTCCAGCGCCGTCAGGTGTCCTGCAAGGGCTGGCACATCCCCCACGCTGTGGACGAGGGCGTTTTCGCCGTTCTGGCAGACCGCTCCGGAAGCATCGGAAACCAGCAGCACGCAACCGCTGACCCGCGCGTCGTAGGTCACCAGCGCGCTGCCCTCCTCGATGCTCGGTAAAATCAGGATGTCGCTGCTCCGCATGACATCGGGCAAATCTTTGCGAAAGCCCAGCCGTTTCACACTGGGATGCGCCAGCAGGGGCGCGAGCTTTTCGGCATAGCCCGGAATGAACTCCCCAACCACCAGAAAGGTGCCCTTCTCATGGGCGGAAGATTTCAGCCAGGCTTCAAGCGCATAATGCAGCCCCTTTCTGGGGGCGCAGCCGGCCGCAAACAAAACGGTCAAACCCTGCTTCGCATCGCGCGGTGACCCCGGGGGCTGACACCTGCTGTCACACCCATATTGAAACCGGGCCAGGCGCCCGGCGGAAAAACCCCGCTTCAGAAAAGTGCCCGCGACAAACTCCGACGGGCAAAAAAGATGGTCCGCCGCCCCATACTCCGCCTCCTCGTGTTTCAGAACCCGCGCGTTGAAATCGTGTTCGTGCCCCCGGGGCATCTGCAATCCAAGCCGCGCGCATTCATCCCGCACAATCCGATAGGCGTATTCAGTGTGGGCGTTGCAGCGCTCCAGAACGGTGGGAATCCCAAGTCTCTTGGCCATGCGCAAGGTGCGCAAGGCGCCCAGCGGGAAGGTGTGGATCAAGTCAATTTTCCCCGCCAGTGCGGGCAGGCGTCGGGCCACAATCCAATCGTGCAGTCCGCAGGCCCCCAGCCGGCCCAAGAGCTTGTAGGGGATGCGCAGTTTTCCGCGCGAAAGCGTGGGGCGCACCCGGACCCCGGCGGGAAGCGGCCGGTGCAGCACGCCGGGAAAAACCAGCACCTCAGCCCCGGCCTGAGCCAACCCCTGCACATGCTGCCAGGCGGCATAGCAAATCCGTTCGGCACCCAACTTGTGGGGAAAGCTGTAAAGGACCCGGACGGGGGTTTTTGCGGGCGTCATATTTTTTTCAGGTTGAACTCAGTTTTCCACTGGACTGATCAGGGTCGCGGCGGAGGCGTCCAAAAAGGTGCGCTGCCACAGCTCAAGCACCAGCAGGCTGAACACCTCCGCGCAAAACCTCCCGTGCAGGGCGTTCTCGCGCAGCAGGCCCGCCACGGCCTCCTTGCGAAACCAGCCGCGCGCCTCGGCCCGCTTTGACAGCAGCACCCCTTCCACCCGGGATCTTAACTCGCCGCGCAGCCAGGCTTGGTAAGGCACCGGAAACCCGGCCTTCTTGCGGGCCAGAACGTCGGCCGGAAGAGTCCGGCTGAACGCGGCCTTGAGCACCCGCTTGGTGGACTTGCCTTGAACCTTGAACCGCGGCGGCAGGGATGCGGCAAACTCCAGAACCCGGTGATCCAGCAGAGGCACCCGCAGTTCAATCGAGTTGGCCATCGTGATCTTGTCCGCCTTGATCAACAGATCGTCGGGCAACCACGTTTTCGTGTCGATGTAAAGCATCTGATGCAGCAGCGGCTCGCCGGCAACAGGCCCAAGCAAACGGGCGATGAAATCCGCCGGAGAGACGCCCTCGGACTGGCGCAAAAAGCCGGGGGCCAGAAGACCCTCGGCACACCGGTTGAACAGGGCGGTGGGGCCGGAGGTGCGGCTGAAATAATGTTCCCCCAAGGGGCGGCCCAAGGCGTGGCAGTAGCGGAGGACTCGCGCGTCGCCCAGCCACCCGCCGGCCAGACCGGCCAGCAGCCCCGCAGAGCGCGCAAAAGGACCGGCAGCCGCACCGACCCGCTCCAGACGCAACTGGTTGGGATAATTCGGATACCCCGCGAACGCCTCATCGCCACCCTCACCGGACAGGACGACCTTGACGTGGCGCCGCGCGAGTTTGGAGACATAATGCAGCGCCACGGCCGGAGGCTCACACACCGGCTCCTCCATGTGCCAGACATACTCAGGCAGGAAATCCCAGAAATCCTCCGCAGTGATGCTGATCTCAAAATGCTCCGCGCCGAACCGCTCGGCAGCCTGCCGGGCATAGGGCCGCTCATCCACCACCTGCCCGCCATCGAATCCGACGGTGAAGGCCTTGAGCTTGCGGCCGCCCCCCTGCACCGCGTAACTCAGAATCGCCGACGAATCCACCCCGCCGCTCAGCAGCACGCCCACGGGCACATCGGCGACCATGTGGTCTTTCACAGTGCCGGCAAGCAGCGCCTGCAGCTCCTCAACCGCTGTTTCAAATGGGATCTCCCATCGTTCCCTGCTAAAAGCCAAATCCCAGTAGGGACGGGTCGTGAGACTCCCGTTTTCACACAGGAGATAATGACCGGGCTGCAGGCGTTGCAGGTTCCTCAGAAAAGTGTCCTCGCCCGGGGCGTAGTTGAAGGAGAGAAAATTGCGGATTGTGGCCGGGTTGACTTCGCGGCGGAAACCGGGGTCAGCCAATATGCCCTTTAATTCGGAGGCGAAAAGCAGCGAATCCTTGGAGCGGGCATAATAAAAAGGCTTGATTCCAAGCCTGTCCCGGGCGGCAAAGAGCCGATTGCGCCTTCCGTCCCAAAGGGCAAACGCAAACATGCCCCGCAACCGCCCCACGCAGTCCACCCCAAACTCCTCGTAGGCGTGAAGAATGACTTCCGTGTCCGAGTTGGAACGGAACACATGCCCTTTGCCCTCCAGCTCCTGGCGCAGTTCAGCAAAGTTATAAATCTCTCCGTTGAAAACAATCCACAGGGTCCCATCCTCATTGGCCATCGGCTGGTCACCCGTGCTCAGATCAATGATGGAAAGACGGACATGGCCCAGACCGGCATGGCGGTCGAGATAAATGCCCTGCCCGTCCGGGCCGCGATGAATCAGGGGCTGGAGCATGGCCTGGATTTCGGCGCGCGCCACCCTGACCCCGGAATCAAATCCCACCTTGCCTGCTATGCCACACATGAGGAGTTATCCGATGCCGTGGATCCCACGCCCGCTGTTTTGGGGGAAGAGAGCGCCGAACCGTTTTTTGACGCCGCCCAAGATTCCAGTCCCAGACTCCACCGGAGAATGGCGGCCCATTTCCGAACCGCCCCGCTCCGCGCCTTGCGCCCGGCCATCCTTTGAATCCCTCCTTTACCCAAGAGCAGCGGCAGCCGGAGCAGCGCCGACCCGGCCATGATGCAACGGTAGCCCAAAGCCGCAACAGGACCGCGATGCAAAAGGAACAGGCGGCAGACAGACTCGCGCATCATCACAACAGAAAACATGCTGCGGGCGGAACTGGAGGATCCCCCGCCGTGATGCACGATCCGGGCTTCCGGCACAAAGAGACAAACCTGGCCGGCCGCCCGAACCCGCCGGCACAAATCCAGATCCTCAGAATACATGAAAAAACGGGTGTCGAACCCCGCCAGTTTTTCAAACAAACCCCGGCGGATCAGGATGCAGGCCCCGGAGACCACCTCCACCGCAGCAGGCGCGGGATCTTTTTCGAACAGCGGTGCCATCCCCCACAAAGGGGACCTTGGAAACAGCCCGCGCAGCCATTCGGAATCCAAAAACTGATTGAGCAGAGTCGGAAACGACTGGATGCAACTGGTCTGAACCGAGCCATCGAAATTGTGCAGCAGCGCCCCCGCCAGACCGGCTTCCGGGTGCCGGTCAAGAACTTGCACCAACCGCTCCAGGGCGTTGCCAACCACTTCGGTGTCCGGGTTGAGGAACAAAAGAAAACGCCCGGCGGCAAAAGACGCACCCAGATTGTTCGCCTTGGCAAAGCCGATATTCTCCGGCGCTTGGACAAACCGGACTGCGGGAAATTCCCGGCTTAACATCCCCCCGCACTGATCAAACGATCCGGAATCGACAACAATCACCTCAATGCGATGAGCGCAGGAGCCCGGGTTGATTGATGCGAGACAATTCCGGACAAAATCAGCCGAGTTCCAGTTGACGATGATCAAGGATAAATCAATGCCCCGCGGGCTGCGGAAATCCTCCACCTCTGGGGCGTCGGGTTTGGGCCCGGTTTGCGCACGCTCTGCCATGTCAGTCCCAAATGCTCGGGCGCAAGGTCAACTTGCGGAATTGCTGGCTGCGGACATAGCGCCGGTAACCCGGAGCATCCACGCGCGGGGTGCGCCGCACATAGCCCCGGACAAATCCATAAGCCAGGCCCAGAGCGCCGAGCAAATAGGGGCGGGCAAAAACCCGCTTGAGGCATTTAACCAGCATGAAAAGCGGATGGTAGGCGGTGATATAATTGGCCACACCGTTCTTGACCCAGTTGTTCCACGCGCCGTCGGCGGAACCGGTGTCCTTGTGCTGAAGCAATTTCAAATCATCGAACGTGCCGGTCTGCCATCCCTGCATGTTCGCCTTTAATTCGTCCACGGTGTCCCAACCGGGTGCCGGCAACACCCCGCCAATCTGGTCCCAGCAGGCGCGCCGATAAATCTTGGTGGCACCCCGCACGTGGAAACGGGGATCGCCCCGGCTGTCCGCGACCCATTGACCGCCGGCGCTACGGCACACCAAACCACCGCCAATCCCCAGTTTCGGGTTCTCACTAAACCGCCCCAGGCAATCCCGGAAATAATCCTGATCAAACGAAAGGTCCCCATCGAGCTTGACCATGAATTCCCATGGAATCTGGCGGCAAAGTTCGAACCCTTCGTAAAAAGCCTCAATCACCCCGCCGCCCTGCTGACGAAAACCACGGTCGGTGCGATGCACAACCCGGATCCATGGCTGCTCCCGACTGGCCTGATCGGCCAGACTGCCCGTCGCGTCGCTGGACCCGTCGTCCACAATCACCCACAACGCTGGCCGAAGTGTCTGAGCCAGAACAGAATCAATGGTTCGGCGGAAATGCTCCGCCTCGTTGCGCACCGGAGTGACGAGGGCATACACGCCGGTTTGGGACACGCAGTTGATGGATGAAGGAGGGTTGGACACGATCAAACGGATCTTTCAGGCCGGATCAATCAAAGGAAGCGGCCGCGCCGACCGTTCCTTTCTTCTCCGGAACGAGGCGTTGTTTTTTATTTTTTTCGTCAGGCCTTGCAAACCGCCCAGCCAATCATAGCCCCCCTCCAGTTTCGCCAGCAGCAGCGCGGCATCGTCCGCCGAATTGACCGGCAGCCTTTTGAGCCGCAGCAAATCTGCACCCGCCCCGACCCGGCCGATCTGCGTGGTGACACAACTCGCGTAACCCGTTTCATCAAGCAGCCGGCTCAGCCGCCCGGCAAAACCGGCGTTGCCGGCGGGAAAAGCGTATGGATAGGAAAACGCCCTGCAGGGAACCCCCAACCTGGATTCCGTTACGCCTTTGGACGTTTCAAGCTCACTCCGAATCTCCGGCCACGACAGATCAACCAGTTTAGGATGAGTGGCAGTATGGGAACCGAACTCGACGCCCGCGGCGTGAAGTTCCCGCACCTCGGGCCAGACAAGACAATCGCGACCCGCAAAACAGCGGCGCTCTGATCCTGATGCCGTCTCGCCGATCAAGGCCGTGGGGAGATACATGGTGGCAGAGAACCCAAATTCGTGCAGGAGGGGAAAAGCCGAAGTGTGAAAATCCCGGAAACCATCGTCAAATGTGATCACCACCGGCCGGAGATAATTGGTTCCCGCCCCTTTTGGCGGGTGGTTCACGGCCACGGACTGCTGTCCGCCCCTTGGTTTGGCCACGGACCGCATGGCATCCCCGGAATGAGAGCGGCTCTGCAACCAGGCTAGTCCCTCGCTTAAACCGACACCGCAAAAACCATTGTCCTTGAGCACTTGGAGATGTTCCCTGAAACGTTGCAGCCGGGTGCAAACCCGGTAGTAAGGAGGCACTACCGGTTCCGCATCCTCCGAGATACTGTGATACATCAGGATGGGCAGCGCCGAACCCCGGTCCGGAGCACAAATCGCTCGCAGCGGGCGGAAAAGTCCCAGAGTCAATAGTCGGTCCAATCGCATCGTTGAGAGTTTAAACCGGAGCGACGCTCGATTCGCACAGCGAATCCACGAGGCCAAGATAATCATCCTTCCGCCCGGCCCAACCGTGCCGCTCAACGTATTGGTGGGACTGATGGACCAAGCGGTGACGCAAGTCCTGATTTTCAAGCACCTCCAGAATGCCCTCCGCCAGAGCCTCGGAATTGCCCGACTCAAAGAAACGCACCACCGAATCGTTGAAATAATAAGTGTCAATCTTGGTACGGGACACCACCAGCGGAATCCCCAGCGACATGAATTCCATAATCTTCGTGCTGTAAGCCTCGTTCCCGAAGGAATCGGCCCGCTTGGGCACCACGCCCAGATCCGCATTGGCCATGACCTCTACGATCTGATGAATGGGCAGCGGTTGAAAAAAGCGGACCTTTTCGACCAGGCCGAGCTGGGCGGCCAAAGCGACGAGCTCCGGTTTGATGTTGCCGCTGCCGTAGATGTGAAACTCGGTCTGCGGCAACCGACTCAGAACCTCAGGAAGCGCCCGGATGGCGATGTCCAAGCCCTGATGCCATTGGAGGCCGCCGGGGAAAAGGATGATGGTTTTACCGTCATTCCGAGTGCGGGGCCGGGGTTGAAAAACCCTGCCGTCCACGTTGTTGATGAAGACGCTGCATTTGCCCTCAGTGCCGGTGCGGGCGGCGTATTTTTCCCTCCATAAGTCGTTGGAAATAATGACATGGTTGGCAAACCGGGCCGAGGCGCGCTCCATCCGCTTAAGCAACCGCACCCCCAGACTCTCTTGGGAAATCTTAAACTTGCTGCTGTAAAACTCCGGAACTATGTCGTGAATATCCAGAATCACTTTTGCGCCGAGGAGCTTGGGCAGCCATGCCGTGAAGACCAGAAAGTCGGGCACGTTATGCACATGCACCACATCGCAGCGCCTCTGGAGTTGCTTCCAGGACAACCGCACGCTGGTATTGAGCCAGAACCTCAAAATCGGCAACAGAAAGGAGACTTTACTCTCCTGATTCTTGCCCAACCGGCTCTGGACCCGGTGCACTTTCACCCCGTTCAATATTTCGGCATCCGCTTGATTCCGGTCGCCTTTCAGCGCGAAAACCTCCACAATATCCCCCCGCCGGGCCAGTTCCTCGGCATAGCGCAGAACCCGGTTGTCCGTCTCGTAGTAAGAATAGGCCACCATGGAGACCTTGCGAGGAACGGACCGCGGCTGGACCTGGGGTCCCACAGCAACTTGGCGCGGCGGAGTGCTGGATTGAGCCGGGGCCAGCGATGCCTTGTACCAACGGGCCACCTCCACTGGGGTGGCATGCCAGCAGTCCCCCGCGTAGCGATTACGCACGTAGTCCAGAAGCTGCCGATAAAAAGCCACCGGATAAAACCGGTCAGGGCGGTCGACTCCGGACATCGCCATATAGTCCGGGTGGGTGTTGATCAGAGCCATGCCGCCTTGGCGCGCGACCCAATCGAGTTTCCGAAACCAGATTTCCGGAGTGGCCTCCTGCAGAATTAGGAACAAGGTGGAATCCTGCGGCAGGGTATAGGGCAGTTCCACAAAGCCCTGAGAGGATTGGCTCGAAGCTCCGGGACGAGGCACCCAGAATGGAAAAATAGTGTCGCACCCTTGCGGCTGCGGCTCAAACGGGTCGGTGTCAAACGTCGAAGCATCATATTCGATGTTCAGTTCGTGCAACCAGTCCAGATTGTTCAACATGAAGCCGGACCGGAATCCGACCGCCCCCCACTTCTGCAGATGCCCGTTAATCCGGGCGGCGTTTCGCAGGAAACGTTTGCGGCTTTGATACAGTTTCCCGTCATGATACAAATCATGCACACCGACCTCAAAATCCTCACCGGCGAGTTCGCGCAGCAAGTCGCGGCCGACACGATAACCGCCTTCAGGAATGAAGTTGAACGAGGAACGGAAGCCCAGATTCCGTTCCAAGGCCATCAACTGCCGGCAGTTCTCCAAACCCGTCTTGCTTTCAACATCATGGGTCAGAACCAGGGCAAACTTTTTGCCGCCCGGCCACCCCGACCACCCCTTGGGCACCTGCTGCGAACCGGGCAGGATAGGCCAGACATCATGCGACAAAGCGCGTGTCCGGGCCGCAACCCAGCGCCGGACCCGCCTGCGGACCGGCAAGGGGATGAAAGGCTTGAGATTGTAATAAACGTCGTTGCGAAACACGGGTGAAAAAAAGGAGAATTTCAGGGGAGCGGGCCGAATAAAGCAGCCCATGCACTCGGCTTTATTCCATAGTGTCCGCTTAAAGTTCCTGCTGCATTCGGCGCGGAAGATAGTTGTGGTGCTTGTTGAATATGACTCCCACGGTGGCCTTGGCTTCCCTGAGCTGGTGGGATGCACGCTTGACCACATCTAGCCCCGTCCGCTCCGCTTCAACCACCATGAAAACCATATCCATAAACTGCGCCAGCTTGGGCGTGGGACTGACTTGGCTGACCGGGGGCATGTCGAAAATGATGTAGTCGTAATCGCTGGCCCGCAACTTGGGCATCAAGGAAGAAAACCGCCGATGCAGGATTTTCGGGAACTGCTCGCCAGCCGGCGTGTCCGAGACCACAAAAAGGTTGTTGGGCGCCAGCATCGACTCCGGCCGTTTCCCCGCCAGGGCATCCTCCAGATTGCATTCGAGTTTACCCTTGTGGAAATATTGCGCCACACCCTTTTCCGGATGGTTCATGTCCACCAGCAACACATTGCCCTCGCCGGTCTTGGAGAGGCTCGCCGCCAGTCCGCTGGCCACCGTGCTGACCCCGGAACCCGGGGCGCAACTGGTCACCGCCACCAGCTTGGGCTTGTGGGTGAGATTGCGCACTTCAAAATTCATCACCAGCCTGTCCCGCAGCGTGTCAAAAAACTCCCCCAGTTCCGCATTCCCAGACAGGGATGCCCCCGGCCCGTGCCCATTGGAGCCATTGCCGCCCGGGGCGGATCCATTGGTCAACCTTGGCCGGGCCGCCAGCCCGCCCTTGGTCCGCGCAGCAGCCCGGGGAATCGAGAGAAAGAGCGGAATGCCAAGCTTGGACTCGATTTCAACGGGCCGTTTGATGGATTGATCCAGATATAATTCGACTCCGAAGGCCAGAGCCAAGCCGAAGGCGATCGTGCCGCCCAGCAGGCCGAGCAGGACTTTGTGCAGCTTTTCCCGATCAAGCCCCGGGAGCGTGGGGGATTCTATCACGCTGATGTTTTCGGTGCCGCTGCTGGCCAGAGTGTGATTGAAGCTGACCCTCTCCATGTTGGCCGAACGCTCCCGCAAATTCTGCTCCAGAATATCCCGCTTGCGCTCCAGATCTGTGATCGTGCTTTCCACGGCATCCACCGCGGCGGTCTCCTTCTGGACCTCCTCCAACTGCCCCCCCAGCACCGTGATGCGGGCCTGAATCGCCCTCAGGCGGTTGCGCTCCAACGCCACATCCCGGGCGGAAAAAACGGGCTGCACCGCCGTTGGCAAGCTGGACACCTGGGTCCCGGCCAGCAGCGGAAACTCCTTCTCCATTTTCACTTTGGCCGCTTCGGTCTCAGCCACTTTTTTCACCATCTCCTGAACCAAGGGATTTTGCGCCGTGTAAAGAACCGACAGCTCCTTCTCCCGGGCTTCGAAACTTTCCAGCAACCCGCAAATCCGCTGATAGGCGCGCACTTTTTCCATCGGACTGGCCTGCTGGGCGGCCGGGCTGGAACGAACCTTCTCCACCGGCGCTTCGCTCAAGTCCGGTGCTCCGGCCTGACGTTCTGCCTGCTCGGCCTTCGCGTTGAACAAGTCCTCCTGGATCTTGGCGAACCTCTCCGTAAGCACTTTCCTGGTGTCCCCCAGCGAGGAGATCCCCGCCTTGGATTTCACCTGCCGCAGACTGCTTTCAGTCTGACCCAGTTCGGATTTGAGCGACACGAGCTCCTTCTGCAACACCTCGTCCGTCGCCCCCGAAGCCATGTGGACTTCGTTGTGCATCTTCTTGTAGCTCTCAATCACCTGCGCCAGCACCGGCTGCACCACCTCCGGATCGGGATGCTGAAAAACCACCTGCATGATCGCCGACTTCTCGGGCGGCGCCACGCTCAACCCTTTCTGGATCAAACTCGCCGCCACAAAAACATCCCCGCCCCCGCCCGCCTTCTTGAGGATCTTTTCCGCCCCAACATTGGTGGCGACAATCAGTGAGATATCAAAACTGGTCAGAATCTGCACCTCGGCTTTGATGCTCCCATCCACCCCGATCCCCGGGCTCTGGATGGTCGAGTTGGAGAAAACCGGACGGTAGGGTTTGTCTTCGAGAATGTATTTGACCAGGAGTTTCGCCTCGGACTCATAGGCGACGGGCCAAAAGGCCCACACTGCCGCAGTCAGGGCAAAGCCCGCCATCCAGGCGGCCAGAATCTTCCACTTCTGGCGGAAGAGAATGTGATAGATATCCGTCAGCCCCAGACTGAGGCCGGGGGGCGGTGTGTGACTTTTTTGCTGCATAAATATTCAACTTGATCTGCCAACCTTCGGCCGGACTCAACAGGGGCCGGTCCGCTCAGGCCTCAAGGCTTCAGGCCCAGTGCCGGTAAAGAAGTTCTCCGGCCAGACGGGCCACCCCAAGGGGCAGACGCTGAAACACCCTGTTGTGCCAGCCGAAGGCGGCATCCTGTTCTGTGACATGGCGCCGGCTCCGAAAATCGTATTTGTAATAATTCAACCGCTCTTCCTCTGCGCCCCAACCCAGTTTGTAGCGACGCAGCCCCTCGTTGGCTTCCGGGCTGCGGCCAAAATCCAACCGCTTCACCCCGCGTCCAGCCAGCCACTCCATCGCATGCCACATGACCAGGTGGTTCGCGCACCGCTCCCGCCCCGCCGCGTCCGAGGCTCCGAACTTGTAAACCGCCTCCTCGCCGTGCACCAGAAATATCGCCGAAGCCACACTCCGCCCACCCCATCGCGCCGACACCACCCAACCCAACCCCGGCCCGAGCACATGCCGCTGCAGCTCGCGGAAAAAACGGAATGGCTGGGGCGGCAACCCGTGCCTTCTGCGCGTCTGACAATGCAGCCCATAGTAATCCTCAACCGCACTCAGCTCCCCCGACACATCAAGGGTCAGGCCCGAGTTGCGGGCCTTGCGGATGGCGCGGCGCACCGAACCTTCAAACCCGGCAAACAGCCCGTCCGAATCCGGCCCCAGTTCCAACAGATGCCCGTAAAAGGAGATCGATGGCCTTACATCTTCAAACCCCGCACCGCCGCCGCGGCATTCCAGAGACTTCCAACCGCGCTTCTTCCCGTGCCGCAGTGCCTCCGCATAAACCGCCTGCAGCTCGGCCGCACCGCTCCCAAGCGACCGGCAATGATCCGTGAACGGCAACGAAACACCCCGCCGCCCGGTCAACCAACCGGACACTTCCATGCACGGAAGCAACGCCTCAATCCGATCCCCGCGCACGGCCTGAAAATAAACCGGCCGGAAACCGTAGGTGCCAACCAGCACCTTGGCCCAAGCCGCACCGTGAAAACAAGACCCGCCCAGCCCGGATCCCGCACCCGTCATCCCGCCGGCCGGAAGAAGCGGATGGACGGTTTGGATGCTCAGCGGACTTGCGGCGCGTTTTTCGTCAACCGGAAAGTTCACGTCATGAATCAAGCTGCAAGATGCCGCCGGAGAAAAACCGCTTCCATCCCGCTCACACCAGCAAAGCCCCCGCTGCACTCTCCAAACCCGGCCCCCCACCGCGAGCCCCACGAATCACCCGCGCCGGATTGCCCACCACTGTCGCCCCGTCGGGCACATCCCGGGTCACCACACTGCCTGCACCCACAACCGCCCCCTGACCGATGGTGATGCCGCACAGGAGGGTCGCGCCCGACCCTATGGATGCCCCCCGCTTGACCAATGTGGGCAGGCACTCCCAATCCGACTCGGTCTGGAGTTCCCCGCCGGGCGTGGTGGCCCGGGGGTGGCGGTCATTGGTGAAAACAACCCCGTGGCCGACAAAAACCTCGTCCTCCAAAGTCACCCCCTCACAAATAAAGGTGTGGCTGGAAATCTTGCAGCGCCGGCCGATCTTGGCACCCTTTTGAATCTCCACAAACGTGCCGATCTTGGACTCGTCACCGATTTCGCACCCGTAAAGATTGACGAAACTGAAGATCCGCACGCCACGCCCGAGCTTGACGTCGGGGGCGATCAGTTGGAATGGAACAGACATGGCAGTTGCACTAACCGGTGATACAGGTTTCGACCGAGCCCGCTTCAGGCATCAGGCTGGAAACCTGCCGCGGGCGGGCATCACTCCGATCGAGAGGCACCGTGCTGGACCGGAACTCCCGCGCGCCAGAAGACCGGAGCGCAACAGCCGCCCCGCTCTGCCTCAATGATTCGGAGGACGCCTCCAAAATACGCACCAGCTCCAGTCCCCGCACCCCGTCCGTCAGGGGGCTGATCCCCTCGTTGATGCAGTCCAAAAAGTGCTGACACTCCGATTTCAGGGGCTCCTCCTGCTTGATGTAAGGCACATGCATGTCGCCGTAGTGATAGGCATAATGAAAATCGCCAAAGGTGTCGTAGTGCGGCGGACGTTCCACGCGGACATCGTATAGTTTCACCTTCTCGATCTGCGCCACATCATCGTAAACAATCATCTTCTTGCTCCCCACGATGGTCATCTCCCGAGTCTTGCGGGGGTCGAGCCAGCTGCTGTGGATAAGCGCCGAGCGGTTGTCCGGAAAGTTCAGGCACATGCTCGTCACATCCTCAATCCCCGGCGTCACGTGCGCACTGCCCCGGCAGTTCACGCTCAGGGGCATCTGCTCCATGATATGCAGGACGATGGAAATGTCATGCGGCGCCAGATCCCATGCGACATTGATGTCCTTTTGGAACAGCCCCAGATTCAGCCTTCGGGCGCAAATATAACGGATCTCACCCAGATCCCCCCAGTCAACCAACTCCTTGATCTTCCGGACGGCAGGCGAATAAAGAAAAGTATGCCCAATCATGAGTACCAATCCTTGGCGGCGGGCAATGTCGATCAGCTCCTCGCACTGCTCCGCCGAGGAAGCCATGGGCTTCTCGATGAACGTGTGTTTTCCAGCCAGAAGACTGGCCTTGGCCATGGGGTAATGATGCTTGACGGAAGTGGCGATCACCACCGCATCCAGTCCCGCCCCGTTGAGGGTGTGCGCAAAATCGGTGATTCCCTCGACCTCGGGATAGAGCTGCCGGAGGTGATTGAGGCGCGCCTGGCTCAGATCACACATCAATTGCAACTGGCAGTCGGGCAGAGCCCGGAAGTTGCGGATCAAATTGGGTCCCCAATAACCACACCCCACCACACCGACTTTGATGTTTTTTTTCATTCTTTCTCCTTTTGGTTTAATAAACCGACCCGTTCCCCCGTGCCCCCGTACTCCCCACCGAGTGAGGCACTTGCCCCGACAACTCCGTCCGCACCGCAAGTTTCCGGCCCGCCCGATGCTCCCGCGCCTGCCGCAGAAGCGCCGCGGGAGTCCGCAGCATGATGCTCAGATCCAGCCCCAGCGAGCGCCGCTGCGCATAGCCAATATCCAGATCGATCATTTCCTCGAAAGTGGTTCGGTTCTTTCCGCTCACCTGCCACAACCCGGTCAGGCCGGGGGCGACATCAAAGCGCGACCGGTGGCGCGGAGTGTAGTTGTGATATTCGTAAGGCACACAGGGCCGGGGCCCCACCATGCTCATTTCCCCCCGCAGGACATTGAACACCTGGGGCAGCTCATCCATCCCCCACGCCCGCAACCGGGACCCGCAGCGGATAAGCCGCGGATCCCCGCTGGCATCGAGTTTCTTCATCGGCTGCCGGGATGCCACGAGATTGGCAAAATGCCCCTCATGCACCGCGGTGTCCGCATTCAAACTCATCGTGCGGAACTTGAAGCAGATGAACGGCCGGCCCCGATAACCAATTCGAAGCTGCCGGAACAGGGCCGGCCCGGGTGACACAATCTTGATCAGCAGATAAACCCCCAACATCACCGGCATAACCAGTGGCGCTGCCAGCAGGATGACCCCCCAATCCAAAAACCGTTTCCAAACGGGAATCCCACCGTCCAGTTTCTCGGCCCGGACGCCCCCAAACTGTGATTTCGTTGTCTTATCCATCCCATCCTCCTTTCCAGGCCTGATGACCGGCCTCGCCTACCCCCTTTTCCCGCCCCGCCCCGCTGAGAACCCTCCGCTGCCCCGCCCTTCAGACCACAATCCGGCAAGGCTCCGCACTTGCTGGCCACGGCGACTGCCGCCAGCTTTCTCCAACCGCCCTGTTTAGACCATGCATGGTCTGATAAACCGGCCACCCCTCCCCGGGATGCCCAATGGAACTTCGGTTCGGATCCCCTCCTCCCGCAGCGTTCCATCACCGCCATAACCAACCCTAGTCTAGCGGCTTGGAACGACGGCCGACAATCCCCTTAATTGCCTGAGACCAGGCCGCACCCGGCCTGCCGGCGGGCTGGCAAAGCCAAGGCCGGCAGTCCCGCGAACAGGTCATTTTTTTCGGCATAAACCATATGCCGGTCCACCTCAACAACAGTTTGCCGGCCCAAAATATCCAGCAGCAACTCAACCCGCTGACGCGAAGGAAGCATGCGCAAAACCACCCCCTCCAGCCCCCGAAAGGCCCCCTCGGCAATGGCCACTTCCGCCCCCGGCAACAGCCTGCTCTCCACACTCAGGGGTTGCCCCGATTCAAAGCACGCCCTCAGATCGCACACCACCGCGTCGGGCACCGCAGGGATAACCCCGCCAAAATTCACCAGACTGCTCACCCCGGCCACATACCGGATCGATCCAAACATCTCAGGCTGGCAACGGATAAAGAGATAGCAGGGAAAAAGCGGATCGGTCGAGCAGACCACCCCCCGCCGCGTCACCCGCTCCACCCGCAGGCGGGGAAGAAAAACCTCCAGAGAGAGCTGCTTCTCCAGATTCGCCGCCGCAATGTGTTCATGCTTCGGTTTCGTCCGGGCGCAATACCAACCTTCCACTCGCTTCTCTTCCATAATTCAAAAAACCACAGGCCATTCCATCTCCGGCAACTCACCGAGCAATAGCACCCGCCTCACGCTCAGACTCTTGGATTGTGACACTCCCTTTCAGGCGGCAGTCCAACTCTGCCAGAATAAGAACATCTTGTCTCTCAGTTAAACCACGCAAGCCTTGGCCGCTAAAAAAGCCCTCTCCATTTGAAAACAGCCCGGCTTAAAACCAGTTGAACCGTTCCCGGATATAAACAATGTCCGAAGGCTGCAGATAAAAATTAGACTCGTCGCCACCCTCCAAAACCCGCTTCAAATCCAGCGGATAGTGCGCCATTTTGCCGTTCAGATTGCGGATGACGGTCACCCGCTTCAGATCGGCCCGGCTCTGATCGAAACCGCCCGCCTTCATGATTGCCTCCAGGCAGCTTAATGGACGGTCCGACATCACTTCCCCCGGACGCATCACCGCCCCGGTGACGAACACCGAAAACGCCGCGGCTTCAATATTCACCCGCACCTGCCCGGAGACGAGCTGATCCTTGTAAAGCAGCTGCAGCTCCTCCTCGATTTCCCCCGGGGTTTTCCCCGAGACCCGCACCTCTCCGACCAGCGGGAGATTGACTTTCCCGTCACGCTGGATTTTATGGGAAGCGGAGAGGTTCGGCGCCCCCGGAAAACCCACCTTGATCGTATCCCCCTCACGCAAGCGCAACGGCCCGCCCGTCTGTGCCGGGACCTGCCCCGCCACACCCGGGGGCCGGGTATCCGCGCAGCCGGCCAGCAAAAGCGGGCCGAGGCAAAGGCAGAAAAAAAACCGCCAAAAGCGCGGGGCGTTTGGAGGCAAAAGCGCAACAGACTGCATATTTGGTATTCTCATGGATTGTTTTAAATGGATTGACTCGCACCGGTTTGATTATTTGTTCATAGTCCACTGGATCGCCCTCTGCAAAAGATCGGCGCCGTTGACCAATCCCAACTTGCTCCTGATCCGGGCGCAATAGGTTTCCACAGTGCTGACATCCAGCGACATCGCCCCGGCAATCTGCTGGAGATTTCGCCCCAGGCCAACCATCTCAAACACCTGGCGCTCGCGCGAGGACAACTGGTGGATATCGTCGATGCCGAGGCCGGCGCAGGGGTCCGATGAGGAGGCGGGGAAGTTTGAAACGGCCCGCTCGCTAAGATAAATCCCCCCTTCGAGCACCTTATGCACCGCCTCCATGATTTTGGAGGGCGGCTCGATTTTGGAGACATACCCCCGCGCACCGGCCCGGACCACCCGTTCCGCCGTCACTTGTTCGTCCTGCATCGAAACCACCAGAATCAAGATCTCCGGGTAGGCGAGCAGAAGGTCCCTGAAAAACTCCATGCCGTCCGAGTTGCGCAGCCGCAAATCCACCAGCACAAGATCAGGCCTGACCCGGGCAATCGCTTCCAAGGCCTCCTCCCGATCGGCCGCTTGGCCGCAAACTTCCAAGCCGGCTTCATTTAGCAATGCGCCGCTCAGCGCCTCGCGAACCAATGCGTGGTCATCCACGATGAAGACACGGTTCAACTTTTTGGGATTTGCGGATTTAGACATTTCAACTCACTCCTCACTACAAAAAACATTTTATAACAACTCATCCGCCCAATGCAAGCACTAATCGCGGACTAATCGGGACGAGTCATTTCATAAAAATCACCCCCCGAACTCCGGTCCGCCCCCCGCAACCCGGCCTCAAGCAGCCCGGAAGCAGACGGCTCTTGAGGCATTGGAAAAAAACGTTCCCGCAAGGCCCGCCTCGACAATTTCCCGCGTGGATTGGGCGCCAGCTTTTCAACAAACCTCCACTCGCGCGGCACCTGCCACGCTGGCAACCGCGCCTGCAGATAAGCCCGGATCTCCCGCCCGTTTCCCGCCGGCCCCAGCACCACACAGGCCGCAACCCACTCACCCCGCGCGGCATCCCCGCTGGGCACCCCGAAGACCACGCACTCCCGCACCGATGGATGTCCAAGCAGGACGCGCTCAACAGTTTCCGGCGAAACTTTCCGGCCGGCCACATTGATTTGGTCCCCCACCCTGCCCTGAAGATAAACCAACCCCTCCGTCAGAGCCGCCAGATCACCCGTCTCAAAAACCCCCGGACGCAAGGCCGCGCACGGCTGCGGCCAGCCTCCCTGCCCCACCGCCGCGCTGTGGACTTCCAGGCACCCTGTCTCCCCCACCTTGCAACTCACCCCACGCAGCGGAGCGCCGGCACAGCTTTCGTCCCGACGCGGAGTCTGCCCCGCGTCGAAAGCGATGCCGCCGCATTCGCTGCTGCCGTAAAAATTGTGGATTTTCAAACCGCACCGCTCAAACACCGCCAGCTCCAGCGCAAGGGGTAGAGGCGCAGCCGCCGAAACCGCCAGCCGCACATTGCCCGGAATCACCCCCGCCTCCAGCCACGCCCGCCAGAGCGCCGGCACCGCAGCCAACGTGATCTCGCGCTGTGTCCAGGCCACCCGCCGCAATGACTCTGGCAATGCGGAATCGGCCATAATAAGCGGCACTCCATGGAGCAGCAGCGGCAGAACCAGATTCGAAAAACCATAGGAATGCGCCAGCGAAACCACCCCGACATTCGGCCAGTCCGCGCGCAGCCCCATTGTTGAAACAATATTGTCCGCATCAGCCGCAAGCTGGGCGCCGGTAAAAGCAATCCTGCGCGCCTGACCTCCCGTGCCCGAGGTGGTTTTCAAATGCACAATTCCGGCGGGTAACGGCTCCTCCATCCGCGGTGGACTCTGACCCGGTTCCAAGGGGCAAACAATGCGGCCTGTGCGCCAGGCGCGCAGCACATCGACCACAAACGCCGCCGAACCCGCTTGTGGACAAACCATGGCCTCAGACCCGCCTCCCCCCCCGGCACCCGCCGCAGCCAGCTCACCAAAGGTCCAATCCCTTCCGCCGGCCCCTTCGCGCAGCGCCAGGGCCCCGGGTCGTTCGCGGGCCGTCCGGCACCAGCGTTGGTAAAGCATTGCCTCTTACCTAGCCCACGCATAGCTTGGCGCGCAAGCTTGATATGCAGAACCTCTCTCCCCATCTCCGCCAATTAGTGGCGTGGTTCGCCCCGCTCCTCCTGCTGGCGCTGCTGGCCTGTGGCTGCGCCACCTCAGGCCGCTTCACCGCAAAGCGCCCCTTCGATTTTCACATGGACACCTTTGCCTTTGCCAACGGCCTCAAATGGGATTATCAAGCCGATGCCAAAGGCCGTTGGACCCACCATCTCCAGAAACCTGCCCCGGACTACACCCTGCACTGCTTCGTCCTGGCCCGATCGGCCCGCCAGTTTTTCCAGAATGCCCGCTTCAACCCCTCCCTGCCCCGAACCAACCAGAACTCCTACGCCGCGGAAATCAGGCAGGTGACGGCCATTGATCCTTCACACCCGCTGCCGGAGGACAGGAGAATCGTCATCCCGGGTTACGCCAACCTGCGCCAATTCAGCGCCGCACAAGAGCCCCTGCTCAAGGCGCAATGCGGCGGGGCATGGCAAAGCTATTTACAACGGGGCAATTGGCGCATGGTCTTCCCCCTGACCCGGCGGCATCAGGAAAAACTGGCGGCGCAACTGATTGAAGACGTGACAAACCATTGCCCCCCGGTCGTTCATCTGCTGCGCTTTCCCCAGTTAACCCTCAACCACGCCGTCCTGGTCATCGCCGCCACCCAAACGGAACAGGAAATCCTCTTTTCAATCTATGATCCCAATCAGCCGGACGCGCCGGAAACGCTCCGCTTCGACCGCGCCTCCCGCACCTTCACCCTGCCGGCCAACCGCTATTGGCCGGGCGGAAGGGTGGACGTTTACGGGATTTACCGGGACCTCTGGCACTGAAATCAGGATACCTCCCCGGTTTGCAAGGCTTTCAAAGCGCTTCCCGACCCGAATAGCCCGAGTCCAAATCATGCCAGAAGCCGATATCCGCCTCGCTCTTCTCCCAGCAGAGTAAGACCTCCCGGCCGTTGATCAGCGCCGGAAAATCCAGCAACCCACGCTCCAGATCTTTAATCTGGATCTGGCGCTGTTGGAATTCCATGAGCAGGCAGCCCGTTTCCACCAAAGCGCGCACCCAGGCATTGACCAGACGGCCCCCCGTGTCGCAGCCGGGCTGCGTGGCGTAGCCCAGCTTGCGCTCGCAGCGCGTCAGTTTGTGCCGGCTTTCCTGCAACAACTCGAGCCAGCGCCGCACCCGGGGCAGCAGGGCGCGCGCCTCCTCCAGCGTGTAATGTTTGGTGAATTGATACGGCATCCGATAATGGGCTGAGCCACGGCCTGCTTCAGCGTTGTAGGTTAGGCGGCCGGGCTTCGATTTTCTTACGGACCTTGTCGGAAGGTTCCAGAGCCAGCGACTTGCGCCAGGCTTCGCATGCCTTCTTTTCATCCCCCAGCGCCGCATACACTTCGCCCAAGTGATCCCAAACCGAACCGTCCTCTTCCGCCTCGGCGAATTGAACGGCCTTGAGCAAATATTTCAACGCCGGCCGGGGCTCATTAAGTTTGAACAGCACCCAGCCCATGCTATCGAGATAGGCCATGTTCTTGGGCTCGCCCCTCAGCGCCTGTTCAATGAGATTGCGCGCCCGCTGCAGATTCCGGCCCCGATCGGCCCACATATAGCCCAGATAATTCTTTGCCTCGTTGAAACCAGGGGCCAATTCCAAGCAATGCTCCAAGTGCTTCTCCGCCTCGGCATATTGCCCCGCCCGCTCACACGCCGCTCCGAATTGAAAGTAAAAGAAGCCGTCCAGCCGGTTGGTCGACCGCGCCCGAGCGATCACCTCGGCCGCCGTGAAAGCGGCCAAACCGTTGGTGTAGTCTTTCTGCCCCACCCACGCCGTTGCGCTGAGATATTCCAGAAGAAAACCCGTCTTGAACTTGGTGCGCGCCTGCCCCAAAACCGCCAGCGCCTCGCGCCCTTGGTTCGCCCCCAGTCGCGCGGCAGCCAGATCGTAATACGCCGGCTCAAAATCGGGTTGCAAGAGAATGATTTTTGAGTAAAACCCCTCCGCCTCGGCAAACTTCTTCTCACCGTAGGCTATCCCCCCCAGCAAGTAATAGGTCTGCGCATCGGTGGGATTCTCCCGCAACATCTCCTCGAGCAAGGGCGCCGCCTGCTTGGGATCGCGCCCCCGGAGATAAAGATTGGCCAGCCTTTCGCGGACGTGATTGCGCAGAAGAGGCCCCTCGGGGAGATCTTTCAACAGTACTTGATAGATGGGGGCCGCATCCTCGTCTTTTCCCAGCGCAAACAAACCATCCGCCAACCGGATTCGTAACTGGGGATCGGGAGTTCCCAACCTGAAAGCGCGGTGGAAAACTTGGGCGGCCCGACCCCGGGCGACCGCACGACACTCCGGCACCTGCGCCCCCAAACTAACAAACAGCTCACCCAAGCCCACCAGAAAATCCGGATCGGTGCCGGAAACCTTGAAGGCTTCCTCCAACACCGCCGGCACGCGGCCGCCCTGCTTGGATTGAAAGTAATTGAGCGAAAGGCTCTGGTAGCCGGACAGGGCCCGGGGATCGCGTTGGATGGCCTTGCGACTGGTGTCAATGGCCGGCTGCGTTTTTCCTAGCTGTCCGTAGGCCCAGCCCAAGCGCGAAAAGAGTATGGCTGATGCCTTGGGGCTGGCAGCAAAACGCTCAAGCACACCCGCGGCTTGGGCAAGTTGGCGGGACTGAACGAGCCGTTCGAAGACCTCCAGCACCAAATCTTCGTTCGCCGGATCGTTCTCAACGGCTTTGAGATAGTCCGGCAGCGCTTTCTCAGGCGCCCCGTCGACCTCAGCCACCACCGCCGATGCGTAGCGGGCATGAGCCTCCACCACATCCTGCCGTGAGCCTGGGCGATCCGCATGAACGGCCGGACGCGAGCGCGGAGACGAGCAACCGGCCAACAAAATGGCGAGGGTCGCGGTTTGCAGGACTGCCGTGCAATAGGAAAACCACATGCGGTGAGCTCGATCTGAAGCAACGCAGCCCGCCGAGGGGCGGGCTGCGCCTTCTGCCGCAAGGGAAATTGCGGACGGGATTATTTCTGCCAGGTGCGTTTCTTGTGGCGATTCAATCGCAACTTTTTACGGCGTTTATGTTTGTTGATCTTCGCTTTGCGGCGTTTTTTTATGGAACCCATAAGTTGTTGTTTTTTCTATACGGACAAATCGATTTAGTAAACCACTTTGTTGAGCGGATACTCGATGATGCCTTCGGCACCCGCGGCTTTCAACTGCGGAATCAATTCCCTGACCACATGTTCGTCAATGATCGTCTCCACCGCCACCCACCCTTTCAGGCTCAGGTTGGCGATGGTCGGATTGCGCAGGGCGGGCAGGCTGCTGAGCAGGCTCGACAGATTCTTCTCCGCAATGTTCATCTTCAACCCGACCTTCGTCTCGGCCTCCATCGCCCCCTTGAGCAGCATCGAGAGGGTCTCAATCTTCTGCCGCTTCCACCCGTCGCGCCAAGCCTCGCGGTTGGCAATCAGCCGCGGCGTCGAGCAGAGCAGCTCGTCCACAATCCGCAGATTGTTGGCCCGCAGCGACGACCCAGTCTCAGTCACCTCCACGATGGCGTCCACCAGTTCGTGGGCCTTGACCTCGGTGGCGCCCCAGGAAAACTCCACCTCGGCACTCACTCCGTGTTTCTTGAGGTATTTCCGGGTCAGATTCACCACCTCCGTGGCGATCCGTTTGCCCTGCAGATCCTTGACCGATTTCACCGGAGAATTTTCCGGAACGCACAGCACCCACCGGGCCGGCTTGCGCGACACCTTACTGAATAAAAACTCGCCCACCTCATGAACCTTCGACCCGTTCTCCATGATCCAGTCATGCCCCGTGATGCCGCAGTCCAGATAGCCGTGCTCGACATAGCGGCTGATCTCCTGCGCGCGAATGAGCCGCACCTCCATCTCCTCGTCATCCACGTAGGGGAGATAGGAGCGGCTGCTGACGGAAATATTGAAGCCGGCCTTGGCCATCTTTTCGATGGTTGCTTCCTGCAAACTGCCCTTCGGCAGTCCAAAACGTAGTTTCTGTTTGCTCATGAGCGACGGCTTAACGCGGAAACCATCCCGCGCGAACCCGATTATTTGCCAAGTTCAGGGCAGCAAAGCGAACTTTTTCTTTCAAAATCAAGCGCGCCCCGCTCCGCCCCTTCTCCGATTCACCCAGGTGATCCGCCAAAACCAGCCGGAAAACCCCGCATTCATTCAGCAATCCACCCTTTCGCTCCCCATCACCCGCCGGCCCGCCACCCTGACCCCGCCCCTCGCCAGCATCCCGATACAAGCCGGATAGAGCAGGTGCTCCGCCGCATGAATGCGCCGATGCAAAGTTTCCGGCGTGTCCGCGTCCAGCACCGGCACGGTCTGCTGCCCGATGATGGGTCCGGCATCCACCCCCGCATCCACAAAATGCACCGTGCAACCCGTGAATTTCACCCCGTGATCGAGCGCCTGTTTCCATGCCTCCAGCCCCGGAAACGACGGCAGGAGCGAGGGGTGGATGTTCACAATGCGCCCCTCGAACGCCCGCAGGAAGTCCCCCTTCAACACCCGCATAAATCCCGCCAGCACAACCCAATCCACTTCCGCCGCGCTGAGCGCCTCGACAAAACACCGCTCCGATTCCTCCTCCAGCTTGGTGCGGAATTTCCCCGGCGCTATGTACTCCGCACGAATCCCCCGCATCCGGGCCTGGTCCAGAATCCCCGCCCCCTCCACATCACTCAACACGATGCCCACCTCCGCCGGGATTTGCCCGGACTGGATGGCGTCGGCGATCGCCACAAAGTTGCTCCCCTTGCCCGAACCCAGAACGCCAAGCCGGATTTTTTTTGTTTCAGTCACGCGCTCTTCTTACAGCCTTCCGTCGCCATTTAACAAGCCGAAAGCCCCCAGCCGGGGAGCCAAGCGCAGGCTGCCAATGGCAAATGACCCCGCAGCGGCGCCGTCTGCAGACCTGAAAAACAAAACCCTATGGAAGATGAGGCAAGCGGCCAACCGTTAGCCCACACGCCCCGGCGGAGCGGCAAAGCAGACCTCCTTCTCTTTGGCCTTGCCGCTTTGCGCTTTCAGGATCGGCGCGTTTTTGAATCAATGACCTCAAGCGCAGTTTAATTACGCTACAAGGTCGGCGGGCATTGTTGTTGTTTTGTTTGTTTTTCGTGGGCCGGTTTTCTGCTTTTGGTTTTCTTCCCGGCGCCGGCGGCGCTGGGCA
>CAIQOK010000159.1 GCA_903873415.1 uncultured Verrucomicrobiota bacterium
CCACTGGTCAGCCAGTTGTTGACGGCTTCACGCTTGAAGGTTTGGTCAAACTTCTGAAGGGTCTTAACGATGTTCTGGTTATTGGTTTTAATCATTTGATTGTCTACCCAATTTACCGTCCGTCAAATCGAAGCAACCCCAGTCTTGTGCATTCCTACCCTGGAATGTCGTTGACCTGGAATTGACCTGGGTCAGGGGAACTGCTAAGAAATGAGCTGATTTTGCACCGCACAAACCCATGAAAAAGATTGCTCAGCCCAGATACCGTCGGATTCTCCTGAAACTCAGCGGGGAGGCGCTTGGCGGCGAAACCGGAGTGGGGATTTGCGCCGAGGCTGTTCAGGGTATGGCCGGACAGGTGGCCGAGGTGCGTGAGGTGGGGGTGGAAGTCGTGGTGGTGGTCGGGGGGGGCAATATTTTTCGCGGCTTGTCCGGCAGTGAGCGTGGAATCGAGCGGGCGACTGGGGATTACATGGGCATGCTCGCCACCATCATTAATGCTCTTGCCCTGCAGGATGCGTTGGAAAAGCTTGGCGTTCCCACACGGGTGCAGAGCGCCATCGCCATGGCCGAGGTGGCCGAATCATTCATCCGGCGCCGGGCTGTTCGGCATCTGGAGAAGGGGCGGGTGGTGATTTTCGGCGGCGGGACGGGGAATCCCTATTTCAGCACCGACACGGCCGCGGCGCTGCGTGCCAATGAGATCGGGGCGGAGGTTATTCTCAAGGCGACCAAGGTGGACGGGATTTACGATTCGGATCCTAAAAAGAATGCCAAGGCCAAACGCTTTGCCCAAATCACTTATCTGGACGCCCTGCAGAGGCAGTTGAAAGTGATGGATTCGACGGCTTTTTCCCTGTGCATGGACAACAAGATGCCCATCATCGTATTTGATTTTTTCCGGGCGCATAATTTGCGCCGGGTGGTTACGGGGGAGAAAGTGGGGACTTTGGTCACGGGCTGAGTTGTTCAGCCGAGGGGGTCCTTTTTTGGCCTCTTGAATTTTCTTTGCCCAAGGCGATGGGTGAGGGATGATTTTTGCATCACGACAGGATGCGGGCTTGCAGTTGGGCCGGTATCTTTTAAGGGGGGGATTGGAAGTGGACCACGTTCTGGGGTTGCCCCGGGGCGGAGTTGTGGTGGCGGTTGAGGTGGCGAAGCTTCTTCATTGTATTCCAGGTGCCCTGATTGTCCGCAAGATCGGACACCCCCGAGCCCGTGAGTTTGCCGTTGGGGCCTTGGCTGAGGAAGGGGTTTTGATATTGGACGGGGAGATTGCCGGTTCGCTGGTGGAAGAAGAATTGCGCGGAGTGATTGAGGAGGAAACGCGGCGATTGAAGGAGTATGAGGTTCGATTTCATTCCTTGCCCAGACCGAATTATGCGGGACAAACGATTCTGCTGGTGGACGATGGTCTTGCCACCGGCGCGACCATGGAGGCGGCGGCGGTGTCAGCCCGCAGACAGGGGGCTCGCAGAGTGGTGGCTGCGGCTCCAGTCTCGTCTCCGGCGGCTCTGCGGCGTGTGCAAAGAGTGGCGGATCGGGTTGAGGTGCTGATGGTCGATCCCGACTTTCGTGCAGTTGGCGCATACTATGCACTTTTTGATCAGACCACGGATTTGGAGGTGGTCGCGTTGCTTGGGTTGTAGTGCGGCTTGGGTGCACAAAGGATTTTCGCGGGGCCCGGAAACCCGATAGGCTAAGGCATGCCTGAACTGCCTGAAGTTGAAGTCCTAGTGCGGCACCTTGATCCTCTGGTGCGGGGGCGGGAGGTGCTTGGCGTCAAGGTGCTGCGGGAGCGGGTTTTGCGTCCGAGTTTGCCTCCGGAGTTTGAGAGGCGGCTGGTCGGGGCCAGATTCACGGGTTTGTCGCGGCGCGGGAAATATCTTTTTTTCGAATTGGATTCGCGGCAGTCGGGGCAAGGGGTTGCGGTTTTGGGGCATCTGGGGATGACCGGGCGCATGTATTTGGCACCGGTATCCAAGCCTCTGCCCAAGCATGCGGCGGTGGTGTTGAATCTCGGATTGGACAATTTTGTCTTTGAGGACGCGCGTGGTTTTGGTCGGCTGACGCTTTGTTTGGCGGCGCTCGACCGGCTTGGGCCCGAGCCGCTGGGAAAGGGGTTTACAGTCCGTGGTTTTGCCGAAGCGCTGGAGGGATCCTCGCGGCCCGTGAAGGTCAAGCTGCTTGACCAGTCTGTTCTGGCGGGTGTGGGCAACATTTATGCGAGCGAGGCACTGTTTCGCGCCGGCATCTCGCCCCTCTGTGCCGCCCGATTGCTCAGTGCGGATCAGGCTGAGTGTTTGTGGAGGATGATCCGGAGGACGCTCAGGGATGCGATTCGCTGCGGCAGCGGCATTCCATTGGATTTTGGCGGCGGAGGAGTTGGAGGGGGCGGGTTGTTTTATTTTGGAGTGGAGGCAGGGACGCCGGATTTTTACACGGAGCGGTTGCAGGTGTATGGGCGGGGCGGGTTGCCTTGCTGCAGGTGTGGCGGGAGCATCCGGCGTGAGGTGGTTGGGGGGCGAAGCACTTTTTTCTGTCCGTGCTGCCAGCCCCTGCCAAAGCTGAGGTGAAGTTGGTGTCGTGCGGCAGATCCGGCTTGGCAGGAGGGGGTGCTTCTGTTTAGCTTCCCGGCCCGAACGACATGAATTCACTGCGCGCCGCCATACTATACGTATTTTTATTCGCGGTCCTGTGCCTTAGCGCGACAGCCCAGGAGAAGCCGTCTATTTCCTTGGAGCCGCTCAGCCCGGAGAGCCAGATTGAATTCTTCGGGAAAACCCGCATGATTGCAGGCACGAACGGCGTGATTGTGAAATACGAGGGGGCCGTTCTGAGCGCGAACACATTGTTGGTCAACTCGGATACGGGTGAGGCGGAAGCCGACGGTAAGGTGCGGCTCCAGCGGGACAATCTGACTTGGACTGGGGATCACCTGCGCTATAATTTCAAGACCCGCCAACTGTGGGCGGAGCGGTTTCGAGCGGGCCGGTCGCCTGTTTTTGTGGGGGGAAGCGATTTGAGGGGGGTGGTTTCCCAGCAGATCAAGGGCAACACCAATGTCTACTCTGCCACGAATGCTTTCGTGACCACCGATGATCTGTCGGATCCGACCTTCAAGATCCGGGCGCGGCAGGTGGTGGTGGTGCCCGGGCACCGAATTGAGGCGCGTCATGCCGTGTTGTATCTGGGGGGGGTGCCGTGTTTTTACTATCCGTATTACTCCCGCACGCTCAGAGCCCGGGACAACAATTTCACCTACACCCCGGGCTATCAGAGTCGTTTTGGGCCCTATGTTCGCGGCACTTACACATGGTTCTGGGACGATCAAGTGGATGGCGCGTTCCACCTGGATTATCGGGAGAGGCGCGGGGTGGGAGCCGGGCCTGATTTGAACCTGCACATGGGTGCCTGGGGTGAGGCCAAGTTGCGTTACTATTATCTGAACGATCAGGATGCCGGAACGAATTTCTACGGCCGCGGTCTGCCTGAGAACCGGCAGAGGGTCGCCTTGACTTACCAAGCCGATCCGGCCACCAATCTCAATGTCAAATCGGTGGTGCGCTACCAGGGGGACAGTGATGTGGTTAAGAATTTCTATGAGGGTGAATACCGGCGGGATCCGCAGCCGGCCACTTTTGTGGAGGTGAACAAGTTCTGGGAAAACTTCAGTTTGGACACATTGGCGCAGCCCCGGGTCAACAATTTCTTCGACACGGTGGAACGGCTGCCGGATGTCCGGCTGAGCGGGTTTCGGCAGCAATTGGGGGACACACCGTTGTATTATGAGAGTGAGACTTCTGCGGGTTATTATCGGCATGTGTTCGCTGAAACCAACGGACCCTCACTCCAGCCAGCCTTCGAGGCGGGGCGAGCGGATACTTATCATCAGGTCACCCTGCCGCAAACCTGTTTTGGCTGGTTGAATCTGACTCCGCGCGCCGGGGGGCGGTTCACCTGCTACAGCGCGTCAGACGGCTTGGCGGCGAACACCCAAGACGCCTACCGCCGGGTGTTCAACACCGGAGCGGAAGTTTCTTTCAAGACATCCCGCATCGTTCCCGGGTATGAAAATCGTTTCCTTGAGATGGACGGGGTTCGTCATATTCTGGTTCCCTCGGTGAACTATGTTTATGTTCCAACCCCGAATGCGCGTCCGGGCCAGTTGCCGCAATTTGATGCGGAGCTGCCCAGCCTGCGCCAGCTGCCCATTGAGTTTCCGGAGTACAACGCCATCGACTCGGTTGACAGTCAGAATGTGATTCGCTATGGGCTGCAGAACAAAGTGCAGACCAAGCGGGCAGGGCAGGTGGAGGATTTTCTCAATTGGCAGTTGCTGACGGATTGGCGGTTGCAGCCGGCGGTCAACCAGCCTGCCTTTGCCGACGTTTATTCGGATCTGACCTTGAGACCCCGCTCCTGGCTGGGGGTCCAATCGCAGACCCGATTTGATCCCGATCATGGGCAGTGGCGTTTGTTGCAACATTCTGTGACCTTTGAACCCAACAACGTATGGAGCTGGACGGTTGGGCACTTCTATCTGCGCGATGATTTAAGCGCGAGTCCCACGGCATTGGGGCGGGGCAATAGTGTGGTTACCAGCAGCATGTTTTATCGCATGAATGAGAATTGGGGGTTCCGCACGACTCACCATTTCGACGCCCGCGATGGCCGGATGCAGGAGCAGTATTACACCATCTATCGGGATCTGCGGAGTTGGACGGGGGCTGTTTCGCTCGGGGTGCGCGACAACGGCACCGGTCCGAAAGAATTCATGGCCTCCTTCACCTTTTCGATCAAGGCCATGCCTCGGTTCGGGTTGGGTAGCGATACCGTGCGGCCTTACTCATTGCTGAGCGGCAGTTGATGTCGGGTGCCGGACCGGCGAGGTAAAGTGGGTCGGCCTTTGTATCAACAAAACTGATCAGGCACTGCCGCTAGGCTGGGCCGCCGTGATCCAATTGTCCGTGTTGCCATTGCGCCTTGAGCAGAGAGAGATCCACACGTGAAGGTCATTTGGTCGCGCAGCCCCGGCATCCCTGACAATCGCTAAGAAAACCTCTCACCTCGAGGCTGCTCACTGGGGCCTTCATTTCTGTTGGGGAGCAAGGCGGCCCGAAGTGCGTTGGCCCGGGCGCTTGGGGACATGATTTTCTGCCCTGTTGGAATAAACGTGGGGCAGATCAGGGGCGCGTCTTTGAGGCTGGGCCCACAGCCATTGACTACTCCGGATTCCCTAGGAATGCCCCGTCTCGGACCGCGCAGGCGAGCACTGGTGCAGAGGAGACCATGACAGAGTCCGCCTGTGTTAAGGCTGCCGGGTAAGGATGACGAATCGGATATCGCTAGGTGTTTACGGGAGCTGCGGGGTTTGGGAATCGGTGGTTCCTAGTGGATTCTTTAGGGGATCTGATTAGGGAAGCTTGTGTTCTGGGTTGATCTGACAGGTGGGGGCGACGGTGAGGTTGCCGATGCTGTAGCTGCTGGAGAATGTTTTGCCGGCGTCCTGCGGGCAGTAGCATTGGGTAAGGGATCCGCTGCCGCGTCCCAGATAAGGCAGGATGTTGGCGGAGGTGGGGGTTGCCGAGGGTTTTTGTCCGCTTTCCAAGGCCCATTGCTGTTTGGCCGCGTCGACCTGACGGAGGTTGTTAATGCAGGCGTTCATTTGCGCGGTGGTCCGGGCTTTGACGAAATTGGGGATGGCAATGGCCGCCAGTAGGCCAATGATGGCCACCACAATCATGATTTCAACGAGGGTGAAGCCCGCGTTCCGGGGGAGTTTGAGTTTCATAAAAGTATTAATTTAGCGCTAGCTGACTTTATTATCCGCTGGCAAAGCACAGACGCAAGCCTGCATTCGTCCGTAGTTTCAATCAGTTTGCTGTCCGTTGCTTCCCGCCGAGCCGGATCCGGATATAAACACCCCGGCGCCTCTTTGGTTGCTGTAGTCTAGCGGCGGGTGTGCTGGGCGGGTTTTTCTGCGCGTGCTGCGGCCGCTTTGCCTTGGTGCCAGCGGACGCAATATTCTGAATAGTGCCGCAGCAGGTTTTCTTGAAACCGGTCGAACAAGTCGATTGACGGGGTGGCAAACGGCGGGGGATTAAAGGATTCGAAGAGAGTGGTTGAGCCGCGGGTGGTTACAGTAAAGGATTTGGCACCCGAGGCGCTGCCGGCGGGGCGGCCTCGGTCCGCGCAGGTCAATGTCGTGCCGTTTAAGGTGCCAAATTGCTGGAAGGAGTTCAAATATTCGCAAGAGTCCGGCAGTGGCTGGCGATAGAGCGAGCGCCCCTGATAAAGCTGGTCAGCTGGAAGAGGGATGCCCAGCAGTTCCAGGAGGGTCGGCAAGAGATCCACCTGTGACCCGATGGCGGGGTTGACGCTGTAGCCGTGGTGCGAGGGGTTAAGGATAATCAAGGGGATGTTGGCCAGTTCGGGGGTTACCGCCCAACCATGGCCGATGGCGCCGCCGTTCTCGCCGGTCATTTCGCCGTGGTCATCGGTGATGATTACGAGCGTGTGATCCAGTTCGCCTGAATCGCGTAGTTCGTCCAAGAGTGATGCAATGACCCAGTCCATATAGAGGAGGTCGTTGAGATATTTGGGTGAGTAGTCGCCGGTGTTGACCAAGGGGTGTTTGCGGAAGCGGTCCGGGATGCTGTCGTAAGGGTAATGAGGCGCGGCCGGCACGTAGGTGAGAAAGAACTTCTCCCGCCGCTCCGCATGGCGCCGGATTTGAGCCCGCATGGCCCCGAGTGTTTCCTCCTCCTGAACCCCCCAAGAGATGGGATCCGTCTTCCGTTTGCCAGGCAGGGAGTCGGCGTCGTAGGCATCGTCAATGCCGCGTCCGCGCAGGAAATCGTCGAAGCCTGTGTAATCAAAAAACGAGGAGTAGAAGAGTGAGTTGTGGTAGCCCTGCTGGTGGAGGATTTCAAAGAGACTCAAGACTCCCACATGCTCAATGGTAAAGGCGTTGTAGTCGCGGACCGGATAGAGGCCGGTGAAGGTGGCGAACCGGGCATGAATGGAGCTGGCATAGTTGGAGAAAAAGCCGGGGAAGAGCTCCATCCGATCTTTGTATTTTGAGAGCAGCGGTTGGGTGTCCTCTCGGGATCCGAACAGGGAGAGGTATTTGTTGTAAGAAGACTCCTGAAAAATCACGACCACATTCCATTCCTTTCGCGGGCCGGCGGGGACCGGTTGGGCCAGCATTTGATCAAGCCCGAGATGGCGGATCGTTTCCTCGAATTTGGTCTCGCTGAACATGGGATCGGCGGGGTTTTTCCAGAGCGGACTGCTTATTACCAGCCGGGTTAAGGGTTGGCCCAGAGCCTTATCCGGGGTTGCCAGAAGAAACCCGGTCAACGCGAGCAAAACAAAACCCAGAATCAGGCTCCAAGTCGTCCGGTTGCAGTCTGAGGCCGACGGGGTGGTTTTGGTTGCTCCGCGCTGGAGAGCATAGACTGCCATCCCGTAGAGCAGCATTGAGGCAAGAACCAGCAGAATCACGGGAGGAAGATAGGGGCCGGCCATGCGCCACATCATTTTGGGGCTGTTGCTGAAGGCGAACAATTGCCAGTCCAGACGGATGCCTAGGATTTGAGACAGGCGCAAATCCACCAAGCCGAGCAGGAGCAGGGCAAGGTTCACGGCATCCAGCCACCAGAGGGTGCCTTGGGGGCGGTGCCGTCGCCACATCCAGGCAGCCGCAAGTAAGCAGGCGGTCAGGCCAAAGGCGCCCAGAAAATAGCGCGGCCAGGTAAGCGCCAGGCACAGCAGGTGGTTGTAGTTGGGGGCGGAGGGATAGTTCAGGTTGAGCAGAAGCAAAAACGCGCTGAAGGCAAAGGGGGCCATCCATGACCAGGCTGCGTTAAAACCGCGGCACCGGGCCAACACCTTCATGCCTGCCGACAGAAGGCACGCCACCATCACCAAAGTGATCAGTTCTGGATCCGGCACGATTAGTTCGGGGGTCAATTTGTGGAACAGCCCGAACATGAATCCAATCCACACCAGAGGCAGCCAGAGCCAGGTCGAACGCAGCGGGGTTTGGGCGGTTCGAGCCCCAAGAAGGCCCGCCACCCCCAAGGCATCGGCCACCAGCAACGCGTGCGGGTGGTAGGTGAAGTGGTGCAGGAAGATGGCGGTATAAGCGGTGGCACCCAAGGTGGAAACGTGCAGCATCCATCGTTCGCGGCCGCTGCGGGCAAGGATAAAATAAATCAGCGCGTAGCCGCCAATCCAGAAGGCCAGAAAGGGCGGGCGGAAGAAGAAATCCAGAAAGAGATAGCTGCTCAGATCTTTCCATCCCAGCACGCCGCTGAACACCGGGGCGAGATAGTTTTTATCGCCCTCGGAGAAGGTCAGCAGCACAAAAAACAGCCCCAGAAGGAGCACCCCGCCGTTGGCCCAGCGCACCGTCCGGACTCCCGCGACGGCACAGCGTCCGGCCAGCGTCCACAAATGCAGTCCGAGCAGAGCCACGAAAAGACCGAATCCGACCCATCCAAGCCGCCCAGTCGGTTCGGCACCGACCCGCCAATGGGTTTCAAAGAGGTGCTTCTGATAGCTGGCCAGCATCCACACCTTGATCAGGCTCAGTCCGCCGATGAGGGCCGCGCAGCGTGCGACCACTGCCCTTGGAAACAGGGCCGCAGGCGGTTGATCGGGCTTGGTCATTCGGTCAATGAATAGCATCGATGGCGGCGAGGGTTCAATACCAATTGATGAAGAGTTGCTGCCTGTCCCTTTGCTCAATGCGGGGCAGTTGTTCCAGTTTTGGACCGACCCAGACCAAGGCTGGGCGGCAGTCCGGCGCGCAGTTCAGCCGGTGCTGGCCTGCCGTCAATTCCAGAGTTCGGCCGCCACATTCCGCTCCGTCGATCCTGATCCGTGGGGATGCGTAAGGGGTCGGGTCGGAGAGGGAGTCGAAGCGGTTGGTGTGGGTGCCGGCCAAGTGGGATTGTTCCAGCGTCGAAATCCGATATCGTCCCGGGTGGACCACTTCCACCGTGCCGCCTCCGGAGGACAGAATCCGTCCCAGAACCCAAAAGTCATCGGCCAGAGGAACATAGCGCTCGAGGATGAAATCCCGGTCTCTTGCCACCAGCCAGTCCGTGCGGTAACTGCAGATGATCACCGCCGGCGGGTGCAGTGCCAGCAGATCGCGTATTTGGGGACCGGGCCCCTGAAAAACCGAGTTGAAATTCAGGCTGTGGAGAAAAGTCCGGTTGTCAACAATCGGACGAGTGGATACCAGTCCGGTGGCGTCGAACACCCGATCCTTCAGGGGATCGGTTGTCTCCTCGGCCAGGGACGTGAGTAGTTCCTGACGGGTGTTGGGGAAATTCTGGTGGCGTCGGGTCGCCACACCGAATGGGACCAAATGGGTGAAGAGCAACACGCTCACCAGAATCGGCACCAGGTTCATGGGGAGGTCCCGGGTTTGCACGATGTAAGAGAGATGCTTGAAACCGAAAAGGAATGCGTAAGGCGCCAGATGCAGGAGGTTGTAGGGATAGGGTGCCGGATTGAGCAAGAGGATGGTAAGGGTTCCAGCGAAGAGGAGGAATTCCGGGAGGCTGCTCTGCCAGCTCAGCACGGTTCGATCACGCCGCGAAAACCCAACGGCCAACGCAATCGTGCCGGAGGCTGCCAAGGCCAACAAGAGGGGCGTCTGCTGCAGCAGTCGTGAAAGCGCCAATCCCGCTCCAAAATGGTGTCCATGGGTGGAAGCGGAGGAAAGGAACGTGACCGAGTTGGAATATAACTGCCACAACCCGCAGGCCTCCAAGGACAGGCGCATTGTGCAAAAGGCGGCCGCGGCGCCAGTCAGCCAGGCCAGTGCGGGCTTCCACCGGGCCAGAGGGTTTCCGGCTCGGGGCAAGGCCACTGCCGCCACTGAAAGCGGCAGGGTGTAGGCAAAGGATTTGAAGGCGATGAACTGGAGCAGCACCGTGGCCGCGCCTAGAACGAGGCTGGTGGCGATACCGGGGCGTGCAAACCGGATCAGGCACCACATGCCCAGCACCCCGGTGAGCAGAAGGTTGTCATGGCGCACCTCAAAACCAAAATCCCACAGTGGTGCCAGAGTGGCCGCGCCAGCCAAGGCCATCCACCAGCGCAGGGAGAGCAAGCGCGCGCCGGTGGCGCAGGCCAGCAAAAGCCAGTTGACCCAGAACAGCAAAACCATCCCCAAACGCGCCGCACAGAGGCAATCCGTCGAGGTCGCCCCGGCTCGAAGGCAGAAGGAAAGCAGAATCTGGAAGAGCGTGACGTGCCCGGCTGCCGACTTGTCGCCGACGCCCCGCAGCATCCGGGCCACATAAACTTCCATGCACTCATCCACCTGATAGATCCGCATGGCTGCCAGATACAGGGAGTGGATACCAAGGGCGGTGACGCCGGCCAGCAACAGCAGGGAGAGAGCGGTTTTGGGTGCGTTTATTTCTGCCCGCCAGGAGCGCCATTTAGCGCTCGACATCCCGGGAAACCTGTCCACAAAGCCACGCGCTGCCCAGTCCGATGTACCGGAATGGGCCGGTATGCGCCGGCCGGGACTTGAAAACTCGTTCACTCGTGAAAGTCTTAATAACTTCCATGCAAGAGTTGTGCCCGGCCAAAGTTTGCCCCCCGGTTGCCCTTCTGGGCGCCAGAAATGCCGGCAGCTGCGGCCCAATTCCCGGGCGAATTTGGGTGTTGTGCCGCCTCACGGCATCGTCTATTTGTTTTCGGGTTGAGATATCTGTTGAAAATGCTCGGGTTGGCTCTTGCGTTGCTTTGGGTGCCCATCACCTCCCACTGCCTCTTGGAGACTGTGCCCGGATGCCGGTTCTTTCAGTGTGCTACTGACGACAAGGGGCATAACTCCGATTGCAGCGGAGATGGATGTGCGCAGTTGGAAACCGCGACATACCGGGTTGATGACACCACAACAGTTTTGCCGGTTGTGTTTTCGCCCTGTGTTGTTTTTCACGGCAATGTTGAGCGCCTGTGTGCAGAACCGGCGCCGCTGTTTAGAGCCGTTCGGCCGGAGGTTGTGGTCGGTTGGCGGTTTTATCTCCGCACCGCGCTTTCGCCGCGCGCCCCATCTTTGGCTTCTTAAGCCGTCGTCGTCCTGAGAAGTCCAATGTCTGGCCGGCGTGTTTTCCACGCTTGTATTTTCCCGTCCGTATCTGCTTATGAACCCTATTTTCGTCCCCACCTGTTTTTTGATCGTCTGCGTGTCCGCTGCGACGGTTTCGCTGGCGGCTGCCCAATCCACCGTTGCCTCCAATGCTCCCCCCGCAACGGGCAGCATTGGTCTTGGGTTTCTCGTCGTGGATGTGGTCGAGCGCAATCCAGAACTCAACTTTTACCGGGCGGAAATTGCGGCAGCGAAAGGGGGGCGACGCACGGCTGAGGCTTGGTCAAACCCCGAACTGTCGATCCAAGCCGGTTCCAAGAGGGTTCGTTCCGGCGGGCTTTTACAGGAAGGATCGGCCTGGGCGGCGGGCGTCCGGCAGACCTTCGAATGGCCCGGTCGGATTGGCTTAAGGAAGGCGATTGCGAATCATCAGATTCGGCTCGCGGAACTTGGGTTCGCCCAGTTCAAGGCCGCGCTGGCGGCGCGCACGCGAACGCTGGCCTACGGATTGTTTGCCGCTCAGGAGAAGGCGGCGGCAGCAGGGGAGGTCGCCTGGCGCTTCGAGCAGCTGCGCAAAGTGCTGGTTCAGCGGGACCCGGCTGGACTGACGCCGCTGCTGGAAACCCGCATAATCGAGGCCGCTGAGCTGACCTTGAAACGCAAGACAAGCGAGGCGTTGCTCATGGCGCAGGCCGCCATGTTGGAACTCAACCAACTGCGCAGTGCGCCGTGGACGAACGCGCTCCGGCTGCAATCCACGCAGATCCTCTTCGCCGCAGCGCCGGATCAGGACGTGCTGATCGCTGCGGCCCGGACGAACAATTTCGAAGTGTTGATGCGCCAGGTGGAACTGGAACAGCAGGGCTTCAAGGTGTTGCTGGCGAGGAAGGAGGGATGCCCGTCATTGACCGTTGGGCCCTATTTCTCGCAGGAGAAAGCGGGAGACCGCGAGCAGCAGGCAGGCATCAGTCTTTCTCTGCCGCTGCCTCTGTGGAACCACAATCAGGGTGGCGTCGAGACGGAGCAAGCCCGGCAGGCGCAGGCGGAGACCTCGATGTATGTCACCCAACGCGCTGTTGAGCGGGAAATCATCGGGCATGCGCTGGCGTATAAAACAAAGCTGGCAGAAATGGCGCAGTGGCATCCTGATTGCGTGGAGGAATTCCGCAAGGCGGCAGATTTGGCCGACCGCCACTACCGTCTCGGTGCTGTGCCCATCGCGACCTATGTGGAATTGCAGAAGCAATACCTCGAAGCGGTCCAGGTTTTGTTGGATACGAGGAGAGAAGCACTCGAAGCGGGGCAGGAATTGCAGCGGCTTACGGGGCTGGACTTCGGTTCGGTGGTAGTGCTTGAGCAAAAGACGGAGGAATCGAAATGAAAAAGCTCGCACTCTTACGGGTGCCGCTAATCGCCTCGCGCAGAGGCTGGCGCGGGAGGCCGTTGGCAGGCCGGCTGCAGGCGCAGGATCTCTCGGGCTGCGGGTTGCCGGCGGAGATACAGCATGTGGAGCGTGCGGTGGACGGGGTGTTTGCTTCCGGTTCGGTTCGCATCCGATGGGATGGGGTTGGGCTGTCTGGTGCCCTTGAGCAGCGCGCGCCGGTGCGGAGGACTTTTGTTTTAAACCCGATCGCGCACCATCGAGCCTTCATTGAACATGCCGCCTGTGCCAGGCAATTGCGCGGCGTTTTTACGCCCGTGGCCCGCGGGACCGTTGAACCGCATCCTGTGAGTCTTGCACGGGACGTGCGGCCCATTCGGGTCCAAACCCACGGCCCCATCACTTTGAAATCATGATCAGCCGTATTCTTGAATTTGCCCTCCGCCAGCGAGCCGTTGTGCTCTTGGGGGCGGCCGCGCTGCTCGCGGCGGGCATATGGTCCGCGATTCATCTGCCGATTGATGCCGTGCCGGACATCACAGGCGTCCAGGTGCAGATCAACACCGAAATTTCAGCGCTTGCCGCCGAGGAATCCGAGAAGCTTGTTACGCAGCCCGTTGAGCTGGAACTCGCCGGCTTGCCAGGGGTGGAGGGGATGCGGTCCATCACGAAGTTCGGCCTCTCGCAAGTCACGCTCCAGTTCAAGGACGGCACCGACATCTACCGTGCGCGACAGTTGGTGGCCGAGCGATTGCAGGGGCTGCTGGAAGATCTCCCGCCCGGCTCGCATCCCAAGCTTGCGCCCATCAGCACGGGCCTTGGTGAGATTTTTCATTACACCCTCAGTTACCGCGCCAACGCCACGAACAAGCCCGCGACCGAACTGGAGCAGCTCATCGAATTGAGTGAAATCCAGGATCACACCATTAAGCCATTTCTGCGCACCGTGCGAGGCATTGCCGGCATCAACGGCACCGGTGGCTATGAAAAGCAATTCGTCATCCAGCCCCGTCCCGAGGCGCTCACCGCAGCAGGCCTTACTTACAGCGAACTCGCAGCTCTCGTCGCGCAGAACGTGGAAAACGCAGGCGGCGGCATTATCAGTCGCGGCGGACAGCAACTCACCATCCGCGCTGTCAGCCGTGTGCAGACCCTGGAGGACATCGCGAATCTGCCGCTCAAATTCGGCGCCGGTGTCATGCCCCTGCTCGTCAAGGACGTTGCCGAGGTCAAGATCGGCACCAAGTTCCGCACTGGCGCGGCGACGCTTGACGGGAAGGAAACCGTCACCGGCACGGCCCTCATGCTGGCAGGCGAGAACAGTCGCGAGGTAGCCGGGCGGGTCAAACTGCGTATCGCGGATCTTCAGACCAAGCTTCCCGCAGGGGTGGAAATCCAGACCCAGTATGACCGGTCGATCCTGATTGGCCGCACCATTGCCACCGTGGAGAGGAATCTTTTCGAGGGCGCGGCGCTTGTTGTCGTTGTGATCCTCCTCTTGATGGGCAACTGGCGCGCTGCGATCATAGTCTCCTCCGCGATTCCGCTCGCATTTCTCTTTGCCCTCACCGGCATGAGGCAGTTGGGCATTTCGGGTAACTTGATGAGCCTCGGCGCGATAGACTTCGGACTCATTATTGATGGAGCCGTCGTCATCGTGGAGAACATTGTCCGTCAACTCGGACTCAAGCAACACCAGCTGGGACGCCCGCTCAAGGTGGAGGAACGAGCCCAGACCGTGCTGGCCGCGAGCAAACAGGTGGGCAGTCCGATGTTCTTCGGGGTGGTCATCATCACCGTTGTCTATGTCCCGATCCTTGCCCTTACCGGCATCGAGGGGAAGATGTTTCGCCCGATGGCTCTGACCGTGATGCTCGCGCTGGGTGGCGCTCTGGTGCTCGCGCTGACGCTCATGCCCGCGCTATGCTCTTTCCTGCTGCGGGGGAGGATGCAGGAAGGCGACAACCCGATCGTAAGCTTTGCCAAAAGGCTCTATGAGCCGGTGCTTCGCGCCGCGCTGGGCATGCGCTGGCCAGTGGTCATTGCCGCCGCGCTGCTCTTCGCCGGATCGCTCTGGTTGTTCACACGGCTGGGCGCGGAGTTCGTGCCCAAACTCGACGAAGGTTCCATCACGGCCATGCTCTATAAGCCCGCTGGCATGAGCTTGGAGGAATCGATCCGCACCGATACCGAAGTGGAGATGCGGCTGCGCGCGGAGTTTCCCGAACTGATCCGCATCTTTTCGCGGATCGGCACGAGCGAGATAGCTTCCGACCCGATGCCGGCGAATGAGAGTGACGTTTACATCTCCTACAAGCCGGAGGCTGAATGGCCGCGGAGGGCGGGCGGCCCTAGGAACAAGGCCGGGCTGCGCGAGCAGATAGAAGCCGCGGTCAAGAAAATCAACCCCGACTACGAGCTGCTTTTCGCTCAGCCCATCGAGATGCGTTTCAACGAAATGCTCGAAGGCACCAAGGCGGAGCTGTCCGTTAAAATTACCGGCAACGACTACGACGTGCTGGAGCCGCTTGCCGGGCAGGTCAAGGGCATTCTTGAAAAGACGCCCGGGGTGGGGCAGGTGGAGTATGAAACCCAAGGACGCACGCCCCAGTTGCAGGTGAGCGTCAATCGTGATGCCCTCCGCCGCTACAGTCTCCAATCCGGCGAGGTCAACAAGGCTGTCAGCGCCGCGCTGGCCGGGCAGGTGGTCGGCACTGTCGTCGAGGGCGATCACAGGCACGACATCGTGGTCCGCATGCCCGGGCCGTTGCGCGTCGATGACGATCAAATCAAACAAATCCCGCTCCGCGCAGGTGAAAATGGAATTCTCCCGCTTGGCAGCGTCGTCGACTTGTCCACGCTCAACGCAGTGGAACCAATCAACCGCGACGATGCCCGGCGCCGTGCTGCCCTCATGGTTAACCTCAAAACCCGGGACATCGAAAGCTTCGTGCGCACCGCGGAGCAAAGCATTAAGGATCAAGTGCGGCTGCCGGAGGGCTACTTTGTGGAGTTCGGCGGGCAGTTCGAGAACTTGCGACAAGCCCGCGCTCGGCTCGCGGTGGTGGTGCCATCGGCTCTGGCCCTTATTTTCATACTCATCTTTCTTGCGTTCGGTTCGTTGCGACAGGCCTTGCTGGTTTACTCCGGCATCCCATTGGCGGTGACCGGTGGTGTGGCGGCGCTGTGGCTGCGGGGAATGCCTTTCAGCATCACGTCGGCCGTGGGTTTCATAGCATTGACCGGCGTGGCCGTGCTCAACAGCATGGTGCTGGTCAGCTGCTTCAACCAACTGCGCGAGGAAGGGAAGGAATTGATTGATTCGGTCATTGAAGGGTCGCTCACGAGGTTGCGCCCCGTGCTCATGACGGCGGCGGTGGCTGCGCTGGGATTTGTGCCGATGGCAATTGCCACCGGGCCCGGCGCGGAAGTGCAGCGGCCGCTTGCCACGGTGGTCATTGGTGGCATTCTCAGCTCCACCTTTCTCACCCTGGTTGTGCTGCCGGTAATCTATGAGTGGTTTGAACCAAAACACAAGCCGGCGGGCAGCCCGCATGCCTGATCCGTTCAATAAATCCACCAGCCTGCGCAGTAAATGAGGCTGGAGGAAATCAAAGTTGCCACCGTTAATTGTCTTCCCGCCGGCCTTGCTGTTTTTGTTCGTGGGTTGCGCGCACTGGAAGCTGTGTTGCATTGCGCATCGCCTGATCGATTATCTGCGCGCGGCAACAGCATCCCAGGAGGGATTGTGCCGCCAAAGACTTGGCTCAAAACCGCACCTTTTTCACGGGTTTTGAGCAGAAGTGCCTCCCTGGTGTTTATTTAAGACGCCTTAATCCACACTCGGCCGATTCGGGTTCGGCACACTGCAGGTTGATGGTGTGGCAAGATGAAGGAGCCAAGAGGGTATGAACCCGTTCCGGCCCATGCTTACGCGGCGGGGCCTTCCCGCTGCGGCACTTCATGGCCGCGACCCCGTCGAGCGGAAGGCCGGCCAGGGCACCCATTGTTAGCCCCCCCCGTCATCGTGTGCTTGTTGCAACCGGTCCGGGGGAAATTCACCGCAGGTAAGGCGGCACCCGGTGTGCCCGGTGCTTAGCAGCATGTGAGAGATGCGGTGGGGTCCGGCGCGCATCGGTAAACAGAGTTTTTAGATGAGGTGGAAAAACAATCATTGGGGGGCCGCGCCGCCACCATCGAAAGCGTCTTCGATACCACCGACAAGGAGTCCGTCATAAGCCATCCGGACTGCCCGTTTGTGAAACAGGTTCGCAAGCGCGTTGTTCCCGGGGTTAATAAGGGAATGAACGGTCTGGGGATAATGCGTTTTCTTATTTCGCGCCCGCTGGCACTACTTGGGATATTCCTGCGCTGCCGCCCTGTGTTCATGCGCAACAAAAGACCGGCGTGATTAGCGAGGGGGCGCGTAAATACTTAGGTTCATGCGCTTTTTTTCTACCCCTTGACTTCGCCGGGGGCTGAACTAGGTTGCGCGCCAGTGATGAGGCGTTTTTCAATTTCGAAACCGGGGTGAACACCTATCTTCCAGTGCTGGTGCTTTTTCTTTGCGCGGCCGGGTTCGCGCTGGCTCCATTGGGACTGGCTTGGCTGTGGGCAAAACGATTTTCCCCGACAAAGCCCGGGCCGGATAAGAACGCGACTTATGAATGCGGTCTGCAGTCCAAGTGGGATGCCCGCATTCAGTTCAAATCCGGATATTATATCTACGCCATTCTTTTTCTGATTTTCGATGTGGAGACGGTTTTTATGCTGCCTTTTGCCGTGGTTTTTCATCGTCTGTCTGTTGGGGGTTGTCTGGCAATGCTTTTTTTTCTGTTCTTGTTTCTGGAGGGGTTGCTCTGGGCCTGGAAGAAAGGGGTGCTCACATGGAAGTGACGGACCAGGAACTCAAGATCGATCTGCAAAAGCAGGGCGTGCTTATGACCAGTTTGAACGAACTCTACAACTGGGGCCGGAAAAATTCCGTCTGGCCCTTGCAGTTCGGTCTGGCGTGCTGCGCCATTGAAATGATCGCCGCCTCGATGGCTCGTTATGATCTGGCTCGGTTTGGCGCGGAGGTGTTTCGCCCCTCGCCGCGGCAGGCGGATCTGATGATTGTGGCCGGAACGGTTACCAAGAAAATGGCCCCGCAGGTCGTCCGCCTTTACAATCAAATGGCCGAGCCGAAATATGTCATTGCCATGGGGGCTTGTGCGATTTCTGGGGGCCCATTCAAGCAGGGTTACAACGTGCTGAAGGGGATCGACCGTTACCTGCCAGTGGATGTGCATATTCCGGGCTGCCCGCCGCGGCCGGAAGCCCTTCTCCACGCCTTCATGACTTTGCAAAATAAGATTGCCAGCCAGCCTCTCACCGGCCCGGCCCGGCCCAGGCATCTCCGCGCGGGTGCCCCGAGCGAGTTTTCCGTCCCGCAGTGCGGCCCGCACGGGCTGGTGCCGCCCAGTAATCCTGCGGTGTGGCGACCCCCAACGGCAGCGCAAGCGGGTTGATATGGAAACCTTGGAAGAGATTTGCTTCCGGATAAAAACAGCTCTGCCCGCAGCCCGGGTGGAAATTATTCCCAATGCCAGTCCGTGCGGCCAGCGCTCCTTGCTGTTGGGGCGTGAACAGGGCTTGGCCGTGGCCACGTTTTTGCGCGACGATCCGCAACTCAGGCTGGATTACTGTTCCAATGTCACCGGCGTCGACTGGCTGGAACCTTCTTTGCCGCAGGGGTTTGTCCAATCGCCTTCCAGCGCGGGTCTGAAAAAGGAGGCTGGGGAAGGTTTGGGCGAGTCGGGGACTGGCTGTCTGGAGGCGGTTTACCATCTCTTTTCCATGGCGCACAAGAACGGACCGGTTGTTCTGCGTCTGCGGACTGAGAACCGCTTGGCCGCAGTTCGGCTCCCCTCGCTCACGCCGGTTTGGCGGAGTTGCGAGTTTCAGGAACGCGAAATCTTTGATTTGTTTGGCATTGTCTTTGACGGACATCCCGACTTGCGTCGCCTTCTTATGTGGGAGGGGTTCCAGGGTTTTCCGATGCGCAGGGATTACCTCGTTGCGGACGATTTTGAATGTGAACCAACCCCGCATGGCGATGTGCCTAAGCGAATGAGTCCACGGCAGGGATGCGCGGAGGTGATACAAAAAACAGCGACTGCAGATCCCCGGGTATGAGTGCCATTCTGGAAACGCCGGTAAGGGCTTTTGAATCTGTCTCAGGAGCCGGGGCAGGCGAGATGTTGGAGCTTGCCATCGGGCCTCATCATCCTTCCACACACGGGGTGTTCCGGATGGACGTGGTGCTGGACGGGGAGCGGGTCAGGCGGCTCAAACCGGTGTTTGGCTATTTGCATCGCAATCACGAAAAGATTGCCGAAGGGCAGAGTTATCTCTCCTCAATGCCGTATACCGACCGGCTGGATTATTTTTGCTCGCTCACGAACAATTGGGCCTATGCGCTGACGGTGGAGAAGCTGGCCGGCTTGCAGGTTCCGGAGCGCGCCGAATATATCAGGGTCATCACCGCCGAATTGACGCGGGTTCAGAATCACCTCTGTCTGATTGGTTTTCTGCTTCAGGACATGGGGGCCTCGGGCACACCGTTGATGTATGCCTTTCGCGAACGGGAGAAAATCCTCGATCTGTTCGAGTCGCTGACCGGGGCTCGGATGATGTGCAACTATATGCGCTTTGGCGGGTGTCGGGTCGATTTGCCCACGGGCTGGATGGAGGAGGCACAGCAGGTGGTGCAGGGGCTTGCCCGGTTTCTGGATGAGTTTGAAGCTCTGCTCACGGGAAATGAAATTCTTATGGCCCGCACCCAGCATATCGGCGTGCTCTCCTCCGCGGCCGCAGTCAACGCCGGGGTCACCGGTCCTATGTTGCGGGCTTCCGGCGTGAATTATGATGTGCGCAAGGTCGATCGATACGGCGTGTATGATCGGTTCGACTTCCGGATTCCGCTCGGGGATCACGGCGACACCTATGACAGGTATCTTATCCGCGTGCTGGAGATGAGGGAGTCGCTCAAGATCCTGCGTGTGGCGCTGCGGGATCTTCCCGAGGGTCCGGTCATGGATCCCAAGGCTCGGTTGCGTGGGTTTCGCCCTAAAGCGGGTGAAGCCTACGGCCGTATCGAGGCCCCGAAGGGTGAGTTGGGGTTTCATCTCATCAGTGATGGTTCTCCCAACCCGTTCCGTTATCGGGTTCGGCCGCCGAGCCTGATGAATTTGACGGTGCTTGAAGAAATGTGCATGGGGCGGATGTTGGCCGACGTGGTGGTTATTCTGGGAAGTGTGGACATCGTTCTGGGCGAAGTGGATCGGTGAGATAGTCGGTGGTGGTGAGCCGTGGCCTGAGTGGTGTGGTTTGTCAGGCCTTGCCAAATTTGGTGCAGGCTTTAGCAAGCCCGGGGTATCTTTTGGAGGGCGGGTGATTGAGACTGCGCGGCGGATGAATACATCGCATTTCATGACGATGGATGCCAATGAGGCGGTTGCTGGAATTGCCTACCAACTCAGCGACCTGATTGCCATTTATCCCATCACCCCAGCATCGCCCATGGGTGAGTGGTCTGACACGTGGGCTACGGCGGGAAGAGAGAACATATGGAACATGGTGCCTAGGGTGGTGGAGATGCAAAGTGAGGGCGGGGCGGCCGGTGTGGTTCACGGGGCGCTGCAAACCGGTTCCTTGGCCACCACGTTCACCGCCTCCCAAGGGCTGCTGTTGATGATCCCCAATTTCTACAAGATTGCCGGGGAACTCACGCCGGCGGTGATTCATGTGGCGGCGCGTTCTCTGGCGGTGCAGGGTCTTTCGATCTTTGGGGATCATTCAGATGTGATGGCGGCGCGGCAGACGGGGTGGGCCATGCTCTGTTCCAACTCGGTGCAGGAGGCCCAGGATCTGGCGCTCATCGCCCACGCCGCGACCTTGGAGGCGCGAATTCCATTCCTGCACTTTTTCGACGGCTTCCGGACCTCGCATGAAATCGCAAAGATCCTCCTGCTAGGGAGTGAGACGCTGCGGGGCATGGTCAGTGAGGAACGCGTGGCGGAGCATCGGGCTCGAGGGTTGACCCCCGATCGACCGGTCCTGCGCGGCACGGCGCAGAATCCGGATGTCTATTTTCAGGCCAGGGAGACGGTCAATCCGTTTTACGAGCGCTGCTCGGAAATCGTGGAACAGGCGATGAACCGGTTCGGTGAGCTGACCGGTCGGTTCTATCATCTTTATGAATATCACGGATCGCCCGAGGCGGATCGGGTCGTCATACTTATGGGATCGGGTGCCGAGGCGACTCACGAGACGGTGGATTATTTGAATGCCCGGGGTGCGAAGGTGGGTGTTTTAAAAGTGAGGCTTTATCGCCCCTTTGACTGCCGGCGTCTTATTGATGCGCTGCCGGCCACAGTGCGGGCGGTGGCGGTGTTGGATCGCACCAAAGAACCGGGTTGCTGCGGGGAACCGCTCTATCTGGATGTCGTCAATGCTTTTGCTGAAAGGGCGCGATCCGGCGGGACTCAATGGGACCGGACACCGGAAATTGTGGGCGGTCGTTATGGGCTTTCCTCCAAGGAATTCACGCCGGGAATGGTCAAGGCTGTTTTGGAAAATCTGAAGGCTGACCGGCCCAAGAATCATTTCACCATCGGCATTGTCGACGATGTCGGTCTAACCAGTCTGGAGTTCGATTCTGGTTTTTCGATCGAGTCTGGGGATGTGGTGCGGGCGCTGTTTTATGGGCTCGGCTCGGACGGAACGGTCGGGGCCAACAAGGAGTCCATCAAGATCATTGGTGAAAACACGCCGCACTACGCCCAGGGCTATTTCGTGTATGATTCCAAGAAGGCCGGGGCAGTGACCGTGTCGCACCTGCGCTTTGGGCCCAGGCCGATTCGTTCGACCTATCTGATTGGGGAGGCGGATTTTGTGGCTTGCCATCAGCCGGTTTTTCTGGAGCGGATGAATGTGGCCGAACACCTTGCCCCGGGCGGCACGCTGCTCATCAATTCGCCGCATCCACCTGGTGAACTTTGGCGGCATCTCCCGTTGGAAACCCAGCGCTTGATCCATGCCAGAAAGGCCAGGGTTTATACCATTGATGCGATGGCCGTGGCGCGGTCGGCTGGCATGGCGGGGCGGATCAATATCGTCATGCAGACCTGCTTTTTCCTGCTGTCTGGGGTTTTGCCGAGGGACGAGGCGCTTGCCGCCATAAAGAATTCGATTGCCAAAGCCTACGGCAAAAAGGGTGAGGCGGTTGTTGGGTTTAATCAGTCCGCCGTGGAGATGGCTCAGGCCAAATTGGTGGAAGTGGAGGTTGGTGAATTAGCGGTCAGCGCGATGATCATCCGTCCCCCCGTGCCTCTTGAGGCCCCTGCCTTTGTCAGGGCGGTGTTGGCGCCGGTGATTGCGGGACGGGGGGATTGTTTGCCGGTGAGTGCGCTGCCGGTGGACGGGACGTTTCCCACCCACACGGCCCGGTGGGAAAAGCGCAACCTGGCCGCTGAAATCCCGGTGTGGGATCCGCAGTTGTGTATTCAATGCGGCAAGTGTGTTTTTGTCTGCCCCCATGCCGCCATCCGGAGCAAGGTTTTCGCTCCGGCTCAGAACGGGGCACCCGCCGGTTTTGAGAAGGTGGACGCGCGCTTGCCGGAGTGGAAAGGGCAGCACTACACCCTGCAGGTCGCCGTTGAGGACTGCACCGGTTGCGGCATCTGTGTCGATGTGTGTCCGGTGCGCAACAAATCGGAGGCCAAACTCAAGGCCATCAATATGCAGCCCCAGAGGCCCTTGCGCGACGCCGGGGTTCGCAATTGGGAGTATTTCCTTGCCCTCCCGGAACTGGACCGGCGCGTGGTTTCCACCGGTAGTGTCCGGGGCATGCAGGTGCTGGAGCCGTTGTTTGAATTCTCCGGTGCCTGCGCCGGTTGCGGTGAAACACCTTATCTCAAGGTGCTCTCTCAACTCTTCGGCGATCGCCTGGTCATAGCCAATGCCACAGGCTGCTCTTCGATCTACGGAGGCAATCTGCCGACGACGCCTTGGGGGCAAAACCGCGACGGGCGAGGTCCGGCGTGGTCCAACTCGTTATTCGAGGACAACGCCGAGTTTGGATTGGGGTTCCGCCTGAGCCTGGACCACCAGCGCGATGCGGCAATGGAACTGGTTCGCTGCCTGGCCCCCTCAAATCGGCAGCGATTTCGCCGAGTCCATCCTGCTTGCCGAACAAAAAGACGAGGCCGACCTGCATGAGCAACGCGAGCGGGTGTCTGATTTGAAGCGGCGCTTGCAGGGGATTGAATCTCCCGAATCCAAGCGTCTGCTCACGCTGGCCGATCTGCTCGTGCGCAAGAGCGTATGGATCGTCGGCGGCGACGGGTGGGGTTATGACATCGGCTACGGTGGACTGGATCATGTGTTGGCTGGAGGACATAATGTGAAGGTGCTGTTGTTGGATACGGAGGTGTATTCCAACACTGGGGGGCAGGTTTCAAAGTCCACTCCGCGCGGGGCGGTGGCCAAATTTGCGGCTGGCGGTAAGCCGGCTGCCAAGAAGGATCTCGGGCTCATGGCCATGACTTATGGCAACATTTACGTTGCCTCCGTCGCAATGGGAGCCAAGGACGAACACACTCTTAAGACCCTCATCGAGGCGGAAGCCTACGATGGACCGGCGCTCATTCTGGCTTATTCACATTGCATCGCGCACGGGATCGACATGAGCACCGGGTTGCAAAACCAGAAGGCCGCAGTGAATTCCGGCCACTGGCTGCTCTACCGCTTCAACCCGGAACGGCTGGCCAAGGGACAGAACCCGCTCCAGCTTGATTCGCCGGCTCCGCGCATTCCATTGGGAGAGTATCGCGCCATGGAAAACCGCTTCAAGATGCTTGCGCAAACACATCCCGCCGCCGCCCGGTCCGCGCTGGATCTGGCGCAAGAGGAACTCAGCCGCCGCTGGTCTTTCTACCAATATCTCGCCGCCCGGCAGGTGGCCCCCCCGGTTCCAAATCCTGGGATCAACCGCCCGCCGCCACAGGAGGCTCAATCAAACCAATCCACTTTGTGAATCTAACCACCACTTTTCTGGGGCTGGAGTTGAGAACCCCTCTGATGCCTTCGGCGGCGGGTCCTCTGAGCGAGGATCTGGACCATCTCAAGCGTCTGGAAGATGCCGGGGCGTCGGCTGTGGTTTTGCATTCCCTCTTTGAGGAGCAAATTGAGGCCCAACGCCAACAGTTGTTCGGGGACCTGGAGCAGGGAATGGATAGCTATGCTGAGGCTCTGACGTATTTCCCGGCTCCCACCCGTTTCCGCATCGGGCCTGAATTGTATCTGGAACACATCCGCGCCGCCAAACGCGCCCTGGGGGTGCCCGTCATCGCCAGTTTGAACGCGTCAACAAACAACGTCTGGGTGGATTATGCGGGGCAGATTCAGCAGGCCGGGGCCGACGCCTTGGAGTTGAATGTTTATTGGATACCGACCGACCCTGGTTTGGACGCGGCGGCTGTCGAGCAGGTTTATGTGGACATTCTTCGCGCCGTAAAAGCGCGTGTGACAATCCCGGTCGCCGTCAAATTGAGTCCCTTTTTCAGCAGTCTGGCCCATCTGGTCCTGCGGCTTGAGGCTGCGGGGGCGGACGGGTTTACCTTGTTCAACCGCTTCTACCAGCCGGATCTGGATTTGGAGCGGCTGGAGGTGACGCCCAATGTTTTGTTGAGCACGCCCATGGCGATGCGGCTGCCATTGCGTTGGATTGCCATTTTGCGCGGCGGGGTGAAAGCCAGTCTGGCCGCATCGAGCGGGATTCACCGCGCCACTGATGCCATCAAGATGCTGATGGTGGGGGCGGACGTGACCATGATGTGCTCGGCGCTGCTGAGGCATGGGCCGCGCCATCTGGGGGTGGTTGAGCAGGAGATGGTGCGGTGGTTGGAGGAGCATGAATACGACTCGGTCCGTCAGCTCAAGGGGAGCATGAGCCAGCAGAAGTGCCCGACCCCGGCGGCCTTTGAGCGGGCCCAATATGTAATGGCGGTGGCTAACGCGAAATACGCATGAACACCTTTAGAATCAAAAAATCCACGTCTGCAGGATCAACCTGAGATTATGTCATTGCTTGGCGGCGGCATCCTCAAAGGCATGTTCGAGACGGCGCGCAACTTTTTTGGCAGCTATGTCAGCGCCCAACGCCTGACCACCGTGCCTTATCCCGAGGAGCGCATTCCGGCCAAGGCAAATGCCCGCCAGTTCCCATTCCTGGTCTACGATGGTGATGACAGTCAGGCCGGTTTGCGTTGTGTTGCCTGCCAGATCTGTGAAAAGGAGTGTCCGCCCAAGTGCATCTCGATTATCAAGAGCAGGGACAAGAGACAGGATTACAAGGGGCAGTCCCAGTTTTATCCCGCCACTTTTGATATCGATATTTCGGTGTGCATGAGTTGCCAGATCTGCGCGGAGGTTTGCCCCTTCGAGGCCATTAAAATGGATGTTGAGTATGAGCTGAGCACTCCGGACCGGTTCGGTGGATTATGGTTGCACAAAGCGCAACTTGCCCGGTCCAGCCGTTACTACCGCCAAATCCATCCGCAGGCCGCTGCGGATTCGGATGGGTTCATGGCCGCTGAGAGTTCCAAGGCCCGGGCCAGGGTCGGGGCGTCCGCAGCACCGGTCGGACTGGCGCCGCAGCCAAGGCATGCAGAATAAAACGCCGCCGCATTTGTATGATCGACGCCCTTGATCAAATATTTGTCGCCGCAAAACACCGCTTGATGGAGCCGGTGCCTTCCCGCTGGCAGCCCTTGGTTTCGGCGCTGCTCTCCATTGTTCCGCTTCTGATGGTCTTTCCCGGCCTGTTCGCGTTGACCACCCTTCTTGAACGCAAGGGGCTGGGGCGGATTCAAAACCGTCATGGTCCGAACCGGGTTGGGCCCTGGGGTGTTTTGCAGCCTGTGGCCGACGGTTTGAAGACGTTGACCAAGGAAAATGTCGTGCCCCGGGGGGCGGCCCCCTTCATTCACTTTCTCGCGCCGGTGGTGCTGGTGATTGTGTCGTTCCTTGTTTACGCCGTTTTGCCGTTGGGTCGCAACATGGTGGCGGTTGATCTGGATGCCGGGGTGCTGTTTTTTTTCGCCGTCGGCACCGCCGCCGAGCTGGCTGTATTCATGGCCGGCTGGGCAAGTCGGAACAAGTACTCGCTGCTTGGTGCCATGCGGGCCATCGCGCAGATGATCAGTTATGAAATCCCCCTCATTCTTTCCGCCGTGACCGTCGTGATGGTCACCGGCTCTCTGTCCACCGTGCGGATTGTCGAGGCTCAGGCGGAATACACCGGGTGGATTCCTCACTGGTTTGTTATGCAACCCTGGGGATTGGCCGGGTTCATTCTTTTTCTGATCTCAGCCACGGCGGAGTCCAACCGCTCCCCTTTTGATCTGCCCGAAGGTGAATCGGAAATAATCGCGGGTTATTACATCGAGTACTCCGGCTTCAAGTTTGCCTTGTTTTTCCTCGCCGAATATCTGGGGCTCTTCGCCGTCAGCGGCATGGCCATCACGCTTTTTCTGGGCGGATGGCATGCGCCGGCGCCGTGGCTGGAATTCATTCCCTCTTGGGCCTGTTTTTTCGTCAAGCTGCTTGCGCTGATTGCGCTTTTCATATGGGGCCGCGGCACTCTTCCGCGTTTCCGCCAGGATCAGTTGATGGAGTTCTCGTGGAAATTCATGATTCCTATGGCCTTGGTCAACCTTGTTAGCGCCGCCCTGTGGCAGCTAATGGATTGCGGCCCGGAACGATGGCTCGTCAGCTTTCTGCTCATCGCCACCCCGTATCTATTGCTGGGGCGCAGTCTGTTTGAGCGCAACCAGTTTTTCAAACGCACCTATCGGTTTGCCGGCTGAAAGGAAATGAGCCTTCCTTTTGTCATCCTGGCCCTGCTGACCGCCGCCGCCGCCATGGGGGCCATGAGTCTGCGGCCCTTGGTGCACTGCGTTTTGGCACTCGTTGTTTCCTTGTCCGGTCTGGCGTGCCTTTATTTGCAACTCGGCGCCCAGTTTGCCGGTTTTGCCCAATTGCTGGTTTATATCGGGGCGGTGGGGATTCTGATTGTTTTTGCCGTTCTGCTCACGCGCGGTGACGCCATGCCACCCCGAAGAAGCTTGGTGCAGGGCCGGGTTTTCGGTCTGGGGGTGGCGGTCTCGGTACTGGGTGTTCTGGTTTGGGCTATCAGTCGCAGCTGCCTTATGAGTCCAACCCTGCCACCGGCACCGGTGGCGACCGTGGAGCAGATAGGGGACGCGCTGATGACCCGGTTTGTTCTGCCGCTCGAACTGGTTGGACTGCTGCTCACCGCCGCTCTCATGGGGTCGGTGATGATTGCGATGCAAGAAGGAGAAGACAAATGAAGGAGCAAATGTCCGTCACCAAATCACAATCCGCCTGTCCCCCCCGATTTCGGAGTGTGACTCGCAGTGAGCCTTTGCCGGCGTGGACTGCCGAAGCGGGAACCGGGAGGTTTCCATTATGACTCCTTTGGCCGGGTATCTTGTGCTCTCGTCATTGATTTTCACGGTCGGCTTGGCCGGGGTGCTGACCCGGCGCAACGCCATTCTGGTGCTGATCGGCATCGAGCTCATGCTCAATGCGGCGAACCTGAACTTCATCGCCTTCTGGCGTTTTGGCGCGAATCCGGAGGCGTTGACGGGGATCATGTTCATGATTTTCGCCATGGGTGTGGCTGCGGCGGAGGCGGCGGTTGGATTGGCCGTGATCATCGCCGTTTACCGGCGCTGCAAAACCACCAACCTGGACGAAATGAAATTGTTGAAGGGTTAACATGTTCTGCCTTGCTCCTAATTTCCGGCCAATCGCCTCGATGCCTGTGCTGCGTTGGGTTTGGCGGGGGGGCTGCGGTTGGCGCCGCAGACTGGCATGCGGCAACGCTTTGCGGCTTTGAAATGATGCCCTGGATTATTCACAACCTCTGGTTGATTCCCGCGTTGCCGCTCCTCGCGGCGGGCGTCAGTGCCCTTGTGCCGCAGCGGTGCCGGAGATTCTCTGCCCTGCTGGGCTGCGGTTCAATGGGACTGTCGTTTTTGCTTTCGGTTTTGGCCTTTGTCCGCTGCCTTGAGGCTGGTCACCGCGCCGCAGTGAAGGAGGTTTGCAACTTTGAATGGTTGCGTTTCGCCGCCGGCACGACGGGTGTGATCAAGCTCGGCTGGGTGCTTGATCCGCTCACGGCTGCGATGCTCTTGATGGTCACCGGGGTGAGTCTGCTGGTTTTTATTTACAGTGTGGGTTACCTGGCGGAGGACGGGAATTTCACGCGCTTTTTCACCTTCCTTTCGCTTTTTGCCGGCGCGATGCTGGGGCTGGTTATTGCCAACAGTCTGCTGCTTCTATTCATTTGCTGGGAGATTGTCGGGCTGACGTCCTACCTGCTTATTGGTTTCTGGTATCACAGGCCGGATGCGGCGGCGGCGGCCAAAAAAGCCTTCATCACCACGCGTTTGGGCGATCTGGCGCTGCTGCTGGGCATGGTCTGGCTCTATTCGCAAACCGGCACGCTGATTTTCTTTGATGGCGGTGCGGGTTGTCTTGAAGCCGGTGCGGTGTCCGGACTGGCCGCCCAAACCACCCGGATTGGGATGACCCTGGCAAGTGTGATCGGGCTGCTGATTTTCGCCGGTGCGGCCGGTAAATCCGCCCAGGTGCCGCTGCATGTCTGGCTGCCGGATGCCATGGAGGGCCCCACACCGGTCAGCGCCCTGATCCATGCGGCCACAATGGTGGCGGCGGGCGTTTTTCTGGTGGCGCGGGTTTATCCATTGTTGTCCGCCCATGCAGTCGGCGCTTCAGCGCAGACCGCTTCGCTGCAGGTCGTGGCGTGGACCGGCGCGCTGACGGCGGTTTTTGGCGCTTCTATTGCCCTGACCCAAAATGATTTAAAGCGTATCCTTGCCTACTCAACAGTGTCGCAGTTGGGATACATGATGATGGGGCTTGGCGTTGGCGGTGTCGCGGTGGGAATGTTCCATCTGATTACCCATGCCTGTTTCAAGGCGCTGCTGTTTCTGGGCGCGGGTTCTGTGATTCACGGCTGTAAAGGGGAGCAGGACATCCGGTTTATGGGAGGCTTGCGCAAGTTGATGCCGGTGACGTTCACGACCTACACGGCCGGCATGTTGGCGCTGGCCGGATTCCCCCTGTTTTTCTCCGGGTTTTGGAGCAAGGACGGAATACTGCTCGCGGCCCGGGGATGGCCGGTTTCGCGCGGGCCTTTTTTTCTGGGCCTAGTGGGCGTGCTGCTGACGGCGTTCTACATGGCGCGCCAGATGGCGTTGGTTTTTTTTGGCCGTAATCGCGCCGCGCACCATTCCAACCACCGGATCGAACCGGGGCGCAACCCGGTCTCCGCCGAGCCTAATGAATCGCCCCCGTTGATGATTCTGCCGCTGGCGGTTCTGGCCTGTTTTGCCGTGGGATTGGGTTGGGCTGGGACACCCGTCTGGCCGTGGTTTCAAAAGTTTCTGGAAGATCAACCGCCTGATTTGAAGCACGCCAGGTTTTTCGAGCCGGGCGCGCCGAGGTTGATGCTTCTCTCAACCGGCATGGTGTTGCTCGGCCTGTTTTTGGGCTGGAAACTCTATGGACGCAAACCGTTGCGGAATCCGGAAGAGCCCGATGTCCTGAAAAGGATGCGACCCGATCTCTATGCTCTGGTGGAAAAAAAATATTTCATTGATGAATTTTATGAGGCCACGGTCATTCGGTTCAATGCCTGGGCTGCGGCTGTGTGCCATATCGTCGATGAATGGGTGCTAGGTGGTTTGATGCGGTTGTTGGCCTGCCTTGCGATTGGATTGGCATGGGTGAACCGCGCGGTTGAGGAGTTTGTCCTCAATCCGGGTTTTGATTGGGGTTGCGGCGGGACCCGTGCGGGCGGGGGGGGGCTCTCACGGCTTCAGGACGGAAGGGTGCAGAATTACCTGCGGATCATAGGTCTTGCGCTGGTCGCGCTGGTGCTGCTCCTGATCTGGGGAGGTGGCAATTGAGCAGCCTGCCGCTCCTGAGCTTGATCACAATGCTTCCCTTGCTGGCCGGTTTTGGGGTCGCTGGTTTTGGTGTGCGCAAAAAAGCGGCCCGCTCCCTGGCCTTCGGTTCAAGCCTCCTGACCGTGTTTCTGGCTTGCTTGCTGTGGTGCCGGTTCGACAACGCCTCCGGCGATTTTCAGTTTGTCGAATACCACCCCTGGATTCCCGCTATCGGCGCAAACTACTACGTCGCTGTGGACGGCCTGGGTTTGTTGATGGTCATGCTTACGTCCATTGTCGTGCCAATGTCGATCCTTGCCGCCTGGCGGGTTGAGCGGAACCCGTCGCTCTATCACGCCCTGGTGCTGTTTTTGCAGGCGGGATTGATGGGGACGTTCACGGCCCTGAATTTCATCCACTGGTTTTTGTTTTGGGAGTTGAGTCTTGTTCCGGCGTTTTTTCTCGTGCGCTTGTGGGGCGGTTCGCGTCGGGCACCCGCGGCCGCACGATTCTTTATCTATACCATGGCGGGCAGTGTGGCAATGCTGCTGTCGTTTCTGGGCGTGTTTTATGCCACGGGAAAACTCGATTTCCCGGATCTGGCGGAGATGGCGCGACACGGGGCTCTTAACTCCGCGCTGGCGGCAAAGCTGGGTTGGCGGCTTTTCGGCCAGGCGTTCACCGCCCGCCAGATGACCGAATTTGTGTTCGGTGGCGTGTTGATGGGCTTTGCGGTCAAGGTTCCGATGGTGCCTTTTCACACCTGGCTGCCTGCGGCATATGCCGAGGCCCCCA
>CAIQOK010000160.1 GCA_903873415.1 uncultured Verrucomicrobiota bacterium
AATCAGCTTTATTGCCATGTTCAAACGTAGCTGAAAACCGTAGACTTTTTAGCACCAGACTTTAGCACTGGCTTGTCTTTGAAAACCTTAAAACTCACGAAAGCATTGATTTTATTGGTTGTAAGCGGGATTGGTAGCGCGTACGGGAATCGAACCCGTCTTTCAGCCTTGAGAAGGCCACGTCCTAGCCGATAGACGAACACGCCTGCCAGAGGTTTTTATACTAGGATGGCAGGACCCTTTCTGTCAACGGTTACGATGCGGCAATCAGGGGCGACGGTTCCGCCTCTGCCAAGGCAGAATCTCAGCTCGGCCACGTGCCCGTTGACCCTGTCCGTCACATCCCTGCCGCCGGCCGTGAGCAACCGGCCATACTAATCCGTGAACGCCCGGGTTGCGACGATCTCGACTGCATTGTTTTTCGGTGCTTCTGCCGTCGACTCTTCGACCACGGCGCAAATCAGGAGCGCCACTTAGTCCTCGGATCCGGGACTTGTTTGTGAGCAAGTCCAATCAACCGGGCGTATGCAAACCGAGACGGCCGTGTTACTTCGACACGGGTGTTAGCTCGCGTATCAACTGCAACACCTTTTCCACCGCCGCATTGGGCGGGACTGCGAGCATGGGGCCGGTGCGGGGTTTAATTTCCACCTCGGCCTTGGCCAACGATTTTTCCCCGATCCCAATGCGAATCGGAAAACCCACCAGCTCGGAATCCTTGAACTTCACTCCCGGCCGTTCATCGCGGTCGTCGAGAATCACATCCACACCCCGCGCCGACAGTTCCGCGTAGAGTTTTTGCGCCAATTGCATCACCGCACTCTCCGGTGCCACCCCCAGCGGGGTGATGCACACCGTGTAGGGGGCCACAGTGACGGGCCAGAGGATGCCGTCTTTGTCGTTGTTTTGCTCAATGATCGCCTGCAGGGTTCGGGTGACCCCGATTCCGTAGCATCCCATGACGCAGGGGTGGCGTTGGCCGTCCTCGGCGAGGAAGGTGGCGTTGAGTTTTTCGCTGTATTTGGTTCCGAGTTTGAAGACGTGGCCCACCTCGATAGCGCGGCGGATTTTCAATGGCTTTGCGCACTTGGCGCACGGCTCACCGGCGCTGACTGTTCGCAGGTCGGCCCATCTGGTCACAGCGATGTCGCGGTCGATGGAAACACTTTTCAAGTGGAACCCGTCTTGGTTGGCGCCGGTTGTCATGTCGTTGGCTCCGCGCAAACGCTCGTCGGCATAAACCGACAGTTGGGTGACCCCCACAGCGCCGAGGCTGCCGGGATTGGCCCCGAGAACGTTGAAGATCTCCTGCGCCTCGGCGGCGCGAAAGAGGGTTGTTCCCAGAATGCCGGCCAGTTTGGCCTCATTCATCTGGTCGTCTCCGCGCACCAAAATCAACACCGGCTTGCTGTCGGCCATGAACACCAGTGTTTTGATTTGCCGGTTGGCTGGCACGCCGAAGGGCGCCTTGCCCAGCGCCTCGATGGTCAGGACGCCGGGGGTGGGGAATTTCTCGACGCCCGCGCCGGGTTCGCGCGCCGCTGTCTTTGGAACGCCGCTGGTGGCTTTCTCCAGATTCGCCGCGTAGCCGCAACCCTCGCAGAAAGCCACCTCGTTCTCGCCCGTCTCGGCCGGCACCATGTATTCGTGCGAGTAATTGCCCCCGATAACTCCGGTGTCAGCCTCCACCGGGAAGTTTTGCAGCCCGCAGCGGTCGAAAATGCGCTTATAGGCGTCATACATCTTTTTGTAGCTGGCCATCGCCGCCTCGTCGCTGGCATCGAAGCTGTAGGAGTCCTTCATTATGAATTCCTTGGCGCGCATCAGGCCGAAGCGCGGGCGGATTTCGTCGCGGAATTTCACGCTGACCTGGTAGAAATTGAGCGGCATCTGGCGGTAGGAATTAATCTCACCGGCGGCGAGGGAGGTGATGACCTCCTCGGCGGTTGGGCTTAAAACCCATTCTTTTTTCGAGCGGTCGCGCACTTTGTAGAGCACGTCGGCGGCTGTCTCGTAGCGACCGCTCTGCTGCCAGAGCTCCGTGGGTTGAATTGCCGGCATGAGCACTTCCAAACCGCCGCTGCGGTCCATTTCGTCCCGGATGATTTGTTCCACCTTGTGCAAGGCCCGCAACCCCAGCGGCAGAAAGGTGTAAAGTCCGCCGCTGAGCTTGCGGATCAGGCCGGCGCGCAAGAGCAGCTTGTGCGAGGCGATTTCCGCGTCCGCAGGCGTTTCCTTCAAAGTCGGAATCAAAGTCTTAGTCCAAAACATAATTGAAGGCGGATTGTGGCGGGCGCGGGCCCGCTTGCCAATTCTATTCCCTCAGCCTGGCACCGCTTGGGGCTCTAAGGGCTTCAGCCTCCGGTAACATTTAGCCGTGAGTCGACACGGGGGTGACGGAAAATCGCCTTGCTGGGCGGAAGGCGACAGTCAACTCCGGACCGCACCCCCACGTTTTTTGTTAAGTTGTTGCGCTGTAATATATAATAAAAACGGAGTTGCGGCGGCTTGAAAACTGCTCTGTGTGTTCCGTGCGGATTGTTTCAGGACTTTTAATGATCGGTTGGATGGCGGCTATGCCAGCCGCAGCCGCCCTTTCCGCTCCCGGCGGGTTGGCGGGGGGCAGCGGCACACTTCCATTCAGGTCCAGATCAGAGGTTCTACTGACACCCAGTCGGGTCACTGGCTGCCCGGTCCTATGGTGGCGCGTGGATGCGTATTGTGCGGACGTTGCACCGGGTCATTTCAACATCGTCAATCGGAGCCCTCACCCGGCTCGAAGTTCCTTGGACCGTAAGGATCGCTGGGGTGGGAGGGCAGACTTTCAACCCTGTGACGGCGGGGCCGAACGACCAATTGATTTTTCGAGGGGAATCCGAACGGATTGGCAGCGGGCGTTTCTCACACTTTCGAGTGGTCACGCCAGACGCCGCCCTCGGGTGGCTGATGCTGGATTTCCGCCAGCTCAGCAGCCGCTTTGATCTTACCAACACCCGTCCTGTCAGGGAGACGGGAGTTTAGCCTCCTCATACGCGCCCGGAATCGGGCGCGTCTTTTTTTTGAGGGCTTTCCGCCATGATGGCGTATTAAGAGTGGAGCAACGAAATGTTGCCACCAGAGAAAGCCAAATCATGCAGCCCATGAATACAATTCTTTTCCCAGCCGTTTTGGCCGTGCCATCCACGGTGCAAGCGAGCATTCTCCGATCCGTCTCGGCCGCCGGAGAGAGCCTTGTCTCGACCACTGCCGGTCCTGATGACGAGATTGCGGCCTCGCCGCGGTTGAGGCAGCAGATGAGCGAGCGGGCATTCCGATTCCAAGTGGTGCCGATAAAGTAGTGGCGCTGCGGCCTGAAAATGGCAACTTGAGCCGGTGAGCTGTCGAAGGATCAGTCGCAGGCCTATCTAACATGAAACCCATAGAGCCATCCAAAAACAGTTTTCCGCTGCAACCGCTGCTGCGTGCCTGGCAAGTGAACTCAACCCTGCCCCCGCGCTTTGAGGAACAAGTGTGGCTGCGCATCGCGCAGCAGGAGGCTTTGCCGGTTCAGCCGCTGCGTCGTTTTTGGGAGTGGCTGGTGGCTGGTTGCGCGCGCCCGTCCTTCACCTTCGCTTACGCCACGGTTTTGCTGGCTGCCGGACTGGCCGGCGGACTTTGGCACGCCCGCCTTGAGACCACCCGTGTCACAGCGACGCTGGGGGCGCTCTACGTGCGCGCTGTGAACCCCTATTCCATTGAGGGGCGCTAAGGCATGAAGCGCGCGGCATTCATTATTCCGGGGGGGGTTGCACTGGCAGCGCTTGCTTGGTGGGTGAGTTATTTTGTCGGGTCGGCACCCACCTGCTGTCTGCTGCGTGAACCGGCACCCGAGCTGGCCTGGCTGCAAAGGGAGTTTAAGGTTTCCAACCATGACCTGGTCCGGATTAAGCAGTTGCATGATGATTACGCTTCTGATTGCGCCGGGCGCTGCCGGAACATTGACGCCAAAAGCACCGTTTTGAAAGGGTTGTTGGCAGCCACAAACAGCGTGACCCCGCAAATTGAAGGCGCCCTGCGCGAAATAGCCCTCCTGCGTGTCGAGTGTCAGGTGGCGATGCTCCGGCACTTTTATGTGGTCAGCCAAACCATGCCCCCGCCTCAGGCGCATCGTTATCTTGACTGGGTGACCACCCGCACTCTGGGCGCCGGGCATTCCGCAATGATGTCATCTCCACTACCTGCCGGAAATGAACACCCCGCCCACTGAGGCCGAGGACCGGCAGGATTTGGCGCGTTTGTGTGCCGGGCAGGACTCGGCGCTGGCGGCGTTGATGCAGCGCCATGGGGAAAGGCTTTTTCATTACTTCATCCGCCTGTTGCAAGACGAGGCTGAGGCGGCCGATCTGACCCAGGAAACTTTTGCGCGGGTTTATCTCCATCGCGCCCGCTATCAGCCCCGGCACAAATTTTCCACCTGGCTCTATACGATCGCCACCAATCTGGCCCGTGACAGGCAACGGTGGCTGGCCCGGCACCCCCAGATTTCCATTCATGCCTGCAGGGGCGGTGAGAGGGATTGGGCGGACCGGTTGCCCGCTTTTGGCAACACCCCGGCGGAACATGTTGAGGCGCAGGAACGGGCGGATGCAGTGCGCCGGGCCTTGGCGGAATTGCCCGAGGATCTTCGAGTGCCCCTCGTGCTGGTTGAATATGAAGAGCAATCCCATGCGGAGATCGCCGCCGTGATGGACTGTTCGGCCAAGGCCGTGGAGATGCGGATTTACCGGGCGCGCCAGTTTTTGCGTGACCGCCTGGTTTTTCTGCTGGCGGAGAAATGAAAAACGCCGGCACTCCCGGCAGCTCCCGTTTCGAAATAAAAAGTTAGAGTGGAATTCGCCGGCGCGGCGTATTATCACATGTGGCATAGGGTTGTGCCCGAAAAACTTAATATGAACATGAAAACAAACAATATTCTACGATCCCTTCTCCTGACCTTGCCAATCATCACCGCAACACTCCCCGTCGCGGCCGTGGATGCCCCCAAACCGGATAAGCTCACCACCTGTCCCGTGTCCGGTGAAAAGTTGGGGGAAATGGGGAAGCCGCACGTTTTTGTCTATAAAGGCCAGGAAGTTCAACTCTGCTGCAAGGATTGCAAGGGGAAATTTGACAAGGATCCGGCACCCTACATCCGCAAGATAGAAGCCGCCAGCAAGGCCAAAAAATAAGGGCTTAATTGCCAATGGCGGTGAGGCATCGCCCACAGCTTGGCGACAAACTGTGAGCTGAAGCCGCAGGCTGAGTTTATCAGTCAACCCCTTACTGGAGCAGCTTCAGTAAGGGATCCCTAGGAGCGGTGTAGATTCGACGTTGAACCGGAGTTTGTTGTGACGTTTTTCTGGTTCCATAAACGGGACTGGACGGGGGTCTTAAACCAAGGAGAGGTCGGCATCCGGGCGGATTCAGTGAGGGATGTTGCATTCCCATTTCGGACGGACGCCCCTCTTTTTCGCAAGGCTTGGCGCGAGTGCCCGTGTGTGAATCCATGGTTTGGTTGCCGGGTTTGTGGGGCGAAGCGGCGGATTATTGATTACTGTGACTCAGTGTATTCTAAAAAAACGGTGGATCTTCCGGCTCGTTGGCGTCGCGGCCGTGGTCGCGGTTGTTCTGTCCGGATGCACGGGGTTTCCCACGCGTCTGGAGAGCGGGGCTCAGATGGACCGGGCCTGGGTGCAAATGCGCTATCGTCCTGAGGGGGCGCGTCCGACCTTGCCGGCACTTTCAGGCCAGTCGTCGCTGGCGGAATACCTGCGCCACGCGATGCTGGCCCATCCGCAAGTGGAGGCGGCGTATTTTGACTGGTATGCCTCGGTGGAGAATATCACCGTGGCCCGCTCGCTCCCGGATCCGCAGCTGACCTTTCAGGCGGACATTATGGATGTTGTCACGTCGGTGATGCCCGGTTTGACGCAAAGTTTTCCTGGACCAGGGAAACTGCGGGCGGCGGGGAACGCATCGGCGGAGGCGGGGCGTGGAAAGTATTTTGCGTTTGAAACCGCGGTGATGCAAAGCGCTTTCGCCCTCAAAAAAAGTTATTATCGACTTTGGTTTCTCGACGAAAAAATCCGGGTGGATGGCGAGATGCTGCAGCTGCTTGCCGAGCTGGAAAGAATTGCGCGTTCAAAAAACGAATCTGGCCAAGCCACCCTGCAGGACGTTTATCGCGCCCAAATCGAGGAAGACCGGCTCGCAACCGAAGTCGCGGGGCTTGAGGATTCACGCTCCCTGTTGAGGGCCGAATTCAAAGCCGCCCTGGGTCTGACTCGCGAGCAGCCCGATCCCCCCATGCCTGAGCGGTTTGAGGCCACCACCCTGGATTTAACGCCGGAACAAGTTCTCGACTCCGCGTTCGCGCGCAATCCCCAGCTCAAGGCGATGGCCGCCGAAGTGAGGTCGGCCGAGGCGTTGCTGCAACTGGCTTACCGGGCCAAGGTGCCTGACACCAGTCTGGGGCTGATGGCTGACGCGAAAATGGCGCCGATACTTTACCGTCCGCTGGCCGGCCTGACGCTGCCCATTTGGCGGGACAAATTAGCCGCCCAGATTGCTGCGGCCCAGGCCAATAAGTTCGCCGCCCAGGCACGAATGTCGCTCGAACAGATCAACCTCATCTTGGTTTTCGCGGAGAAAAGTTTCGATGGCCGGGAGAATTCCCGAACCCTTGCGCTCCTCAGGGAAAAGCTCCTACCCAAGGCGCGCCAGTCTCTGGAGTTGGCTCGATCCGCTTACCTGTCTGGCAAAACCGATTTTTTCAACCTGATCGACGCCGAGCGCACCCTCTTGGATTTCCGTCTTTCGGAAATCAGCGCGCGGAGTGAACGGGAGATGATCCTCTCGGAACTCGGGCTGCTCATCGCCGGCGTTCCTCCTGAAACCGCGCCGCTCCTTGACTCCCGATCCAGTCCGCAACCGGCCCCCGGCCGCTCAACACCATGATGCCAATTCACCGACTTCTCTCTCTCCTGTTTCTGCTTGTTCTCGTTTTGGGATGCGTGTCGTGCGGCCGGGATCCGGCAGCGCCGGCAGTCCGGACTCTTTACACTTGCGGCATGCACCCGCAGATCGTGCAGGATCATCCGGGCAATTGCCCGGTTTGCGGCATGAAACTCACACCGGTCCGGAAGCCGGCGGACGCCGCCGCGCCTTCCTCCGGCATCGTGATCGATCCGGCCACCATTCAAACGATGGGCCTGCGCACAGGCACCGTCACACGGGGACCGCTGCGCCGCACCATCCGCACGGTGGCGAATGTGGACTATGACGAAACCGGTTTGGCGGACGTCACCACCAAATACAAAGGATGGATCGAGAAGCTTTATGTCGATGCCACCGGGGCTTTGGTCAATCCGGGCGATCCGCTGTTTTCAATCTATTCGCCGGAGCTTTACAGCGCGCAAACCGAATATCTCGCGGCCCTGGCCGCCAGTTCCAATTCCCCGGGCGGTTACGGCCGCAGCCTGCTCGATAGCGCCCGGACCAAGCTGCGGTTCTACGACATCTCCGATGCGCAGATCCGGGAACTGGACACCGCGCATGAGCCGAAAAAGTCGCTGACGATCAGCGCGCCCATCAGCGGATTCGTCACCGAAAAAATGGTGGTTTCGGGGCAGATGGTGGAGGCGGGAATGAAATTGTACCGGCTTGCGGAGCTGGGTATCGTATGGGTCTACGCGCAGATTTACGAACAGGATCTGGCGTCGGTCCAGCTCGGTCAGGAGGCGGTGATGATTCTGTCTTATTTGCCGGACCGAAAATTCCGGGGTCGTGTGACCTATGTTTACCCGACGGTGGACGATAAAACCCGCACCGCGCGGGTGCGGATGGAGTTTCACAATCCGGGCTATTTCCTCAAGCCGGGAATGTTCGCGACGGTGGAACTGGAGTGCAACTTGGAGCCGTCGGTTCTTCTGGTGCCGGATTCGTCAGTGCTGCGCAGCGGCCACAAAAACACCGTCTTCGTCGCCCTGCCGGGCGGCAGGTTTGAGGCACGGACCGTGTCGCTCGGATTGCAGGCTCAGGATTCCATGGACCAGGTGCTGGCGGGTTTGAGCGAAGGCGAAAGAATTGTCACCTCCGGTCAGTTCCTGCTCGATTCGGAAAGCCAGCTGCGCGAGGCCATTGATAAGATGTCAGGATCCGCCCAAACCACGCCGGGGCAAACGTCCGCAGCCGTCCAATCACTTGCCTTGTCCGAAGGGCGCGCCGAGCAGGTTGTCTGGGTTTGTCCCATGCCTGAGCATGTTTCCATCCAATATGATCATCCCGGCAAATGCCCCATTTGCGCGATGACGTTGGTGCCGGTGCCTAAAAGCACGCTCGCCAAAATCAGCCCCGGCGGCCGTTTGCTTTACCACACCTGCCCGATGCCCGATCACGGCGACGTGCATGCGGACAAGCCCGGCAAATGCCCAAAGTGCGGCATGACCCTCATTCCCGTCATGAGCGCGCCGGCTTTTGCGACCAACACACCGGGTTTGGCCGTACCGGAGAAACTGCCGCCGCTCTTCGCCTGCCCCATGCACCTTGAAATCGTCTCGGACAAGCCCGGCCAATGTCCCCGATGCGCCATGGAACTGGTGGCAACCGGCTCGTTGCCCGACGGGAAAAAGGCCGTGGAAAACTGGCTCAAGCGCCGCGCCCCCGGCCAACCCTGATCTCCCATGCTCCAACGCGTCATCGATTTTTCGCTGAAGAACAAGTTTATAGTCCTGCTGATCACTGGGGCACTGCTGCTTGGCGGAATCTACGCGGTCCGGCACATTCCTCTGGACGCGATCCCCGACCTGTCGGACACCCAGGTCATTATCTATACGCAGTGGGAGGGGCAGGCACCCAATCTTGTGGAGGACCAGGTTACCTATGCCATTACCACCAAAATGCTCTCCGTCCCGCGGCAGAAGGCGGTGCGGGGCTATTCGTTTTACGGCTTCTCGTTTGTGTATGTGATTTTCGAAGACGGCACCGATCCTTACTGGGCCCGGAGCCGGGTGTTGGAATACCTGAGCAGCATCGGTGGCCAGCTGCCCAAAGGGGTGACGCCCTCATTGGGGCCTGATGCGACCGGCGTTGGCTGGGCTTTCATGTACTCATTGAACTCCACCAACCGTGATCTGGCCGAGCTGCGATCCATGCAGGATTGGTATTTGAAATACCAGCTCACCGCCGTCGAAGGCGTGTCGGAAATCGCATCGGTCGGCGGCTTCGTCAAACAATACCAGGTCACCGTGGATCCCTCAAAACTGCGCGCCTACAGCTTGGCACTCAAGGACGTCCGCATGGCCATCGAGCGCAGCAACGGGGAAGTCGGCGGCCGTTCCCTAGAACTTTCCGAGCGCGAATTCATAGTCCGGGTCAAAGGCTATGTGAAGAATCTGGAGGACCTGCGCAAAGTCGCCGTCGGTCTGGGCGCTAATGGCGTGCCGGTTCTGTTGCGCGATGTCGCCCATGTCCAGTTCGGTTCCGACATGCGGCGCGGCATCGCCGAGCAGAACGGGGATGGCGAAACTGTCGGCGGCGTGGTTGTCGTCCGTTACGGCGCCAACGCCCGCGAAGTCATCGGCAACGTGAAGCGGAGGCTGGATGAAGCGATGAAAGCGCTGCCGGCCGATGTGAGCTGCACCGTGGTTTATGACCGCACCGGACTCATCGACCGCGCGGTCAGGACGCTGGAGGAAAAATTACTCGAGGAAAGCCTCGTGGTCGCCTTGGTGTGCCTCGCTTTCCTGCTCCACCTCCGCAGCGCCCTGGTCGCCATCCTCATTTTGCCCATCGCCGTGCTTATCGCCGTCCTCATCATGTTCTGCCAGGGCATCAGCTCCAACATCATGTCGCTCGGCGGCATCGCCATTGCCATTGGCGCGATGGTCGATGCGGTGATCATCATGATCGAGAATGCGCACAAGCATCTGGAGCGCGATCAGGGCAGAAAGCCCCACTGGGAAATCATCCGTGCCGCAGCCGTCGAGGTGGGGCCGACTCTGTTCTACTCGCTGCTTGTCATCACGGTGTCGTTCGTGCCGGTGTTCACCTTGCAGGCTCAGGAAGGGCGCATGTTCAAACCCCTTGCATTTACCAAGACCTACTCGATGGCGGCGGCGGCCCTCCTGTCCATTACCCTGGCCCCCATCCTGATGGGATGGTTTATCCGCGGAAAGATCCCCTCTGAGGAAAAAAACCCGATCAACCGCCTGTTGGTCTGGATTTATCATCCGATGATTGATTTTGTCATCCGGTGGCGCTGGGCGGTTGTGTTCACTGCGGCATTGGTGGTGGTCTGGGTTTTCCTACCGTGGAACGCGTTGGTGAGAGGCTTGATGCCCGAGGGGCGGGCGCGGGATTACGCGCTCAAAGCCGGCGCGGTTTTCCCTTATCAAAACATCGGTTCCGAATTCATGCCCCCGCTCTACGAAGGCGATCTGCTCTACATGCCGACGACTTTCCCCGGCATCTCGGTGACCAAGGCGCGCCAGATCATCCAGATCACCGACCGATTGATCAAGGGTTTCCCGGAGGTGAGGACCGTGTTTGGCAAGGTGGGGAGGGCGGAGACTGCCACCGATCCGGCGCCGATGGACATGATCGAAACGACGATCCAGCTGCAACCGGAGGAGCAGTGGCCGCTGGTGGATATTCTGGATGAAGCCGGCAAGGTCGTCGCGCATCGCCGCCGCACCTCGGAGGAACTGGCTGACGCCATGAACAATGCCGTGCAAATTCCCGGACTTAACAATGCTTGGACCATGCCGATCAAGACGCGTATCGACATGCTGTCCACCGGCATCAAAACGCTCGTGGGCATCAAGGTGGCGGGACCTGATTTGCAGGAGCTGGAACGGATCGGGATTGAAATTGAGTCGGTAATCCGCCGGGTTCCCGGGACGGCCAGCGCCTACGCCGAGCGGGTGATGGGCGGCCGGTTTATTGAGTTTGAAATTGATCGCGATGCCATCGCCCGTTACGGACTGACGCTGGGCGATGTGCAGGATGTTTTGTCGGTTGCGCTGGGAGGGATGGCGTTGACGACGACGGTGGAAGGTCTGCAACGCTATACGATTAGTCTGCGATATGACCGTGATTTTCGTTCGGACCTGCGGGCTTTGCGCGAGGATATCATGGTGCCCACGGCGGGCGGGGCCCAGGTGCCGCTGGGGCAGTTGGCCTCCTTAAAAATTGTCGACGGGCCGATGGGGATCAAAAGCGAGGGCGCGGTGCCCAATGCGTGGATTTATGTCGACCTGCGCGGGGTGGATGTGGGCACCTATGTTGAGATGGCTCGGCACGCCGTGAATGAAGCGGTGGCTAATGATCAGGTCCACCTGCCGGCCGGCTACAACCTTTTCTGGAGCGGGCAGTATGAATACATGCTCCGCGCCCGCCAACGGCTGCTTGTCGTGGTGCCTCTGACTCTGCTGATCATCCTGCTTATCATCTATCTCAATACCAAATCCCTGGTTAAAACGGCCATCGTGATGTTGGCGGTGCCGTTTTCTTTGGTGGGTGCTTTTTGGGTCGTTTATCTGCTCGGTTACAATCTCAGCGTCGCCGTGTGGGTGGGCATTATCGCATTGGCGGGACTCGATGCGGAAACCGGGGTGGTCATGCTGCTTTATCTGGATCTCGCTTTTGAGGAGTGGAGGCAAAGTGGAAAGCTGCGATCTGTCAGCGACCTGCGTGACGCCATTTACCATGGGGCGGTGAAACGGGTCCGCCCCAAAGCAATGACCGCCTGCGTGATCATCGCCGGCCTGGCGCCGATTCTATGGAGCCACGGGGCCGGGGCGGATGTGATGAAACGCATCGCCACGCCGATGATTGGCGGTGTGGTGACTTCCACGGTGATGGAACTGCTGGTCTATCCGGCCATTTTTTATCTCTGGCGCTCTCGTAATCTGGCCCCGGCACCCATTTTTCACTTGAGGAATCCGGAAAAGTAGCGATGATAGATTCAGTTGTGGCGCGGCTGAGGCGCGCCGTGGTTCTTTGGAAAACAATTTAGAAGCCGGACATACCGGCGCTGACTTTACCCTGCCTACGCTCGTGTTAGAAACTATGTCCTTGAACCGTAGTTAATAAATCCAGGGGCTTTAACCGCGGTTGCAGCCGACAGGCCTTTATTGGAAGTCGAAAACAACCCGGCGGGTCCCGATCTGTTTCTAGTAAGTTCAAAGGAACTGTTATACACGGCACTGGCGGGGTTTTCCATTTCCGCATCAGACCTCTTTGCTTATTTCCCCCGGGATTCCCTCAGTTCCGATAGACCGGTTTTTTTGATCATGCTTGAGCTGCTTTTCGGTTCGGGCAGCAGCCGTGATCTTTTCCTGTTTGGAACCACGATGAGAACCGCCGACTCCGCGACGCTCAAGCTGACGTGAATACGTTGTAATGATCTCTGCCTCTATTGACTGCCGCCCATATCCGTTTTTATCCACGCAGTTCCGCATTGAATAGTGCTTTTGCTTTTCTGATTCACCCGGATTGGTAACCGAAACAACAGCCGTAGTGCCGGGAGCGCTGCGGTTCGGCTTCCGGGGCCGCAGGCGAGGTCCGGTGGAGTCGGATTCCAGAATGCCGCATCCTGCCACCCTTGGGGGCGGTTCAATCCCGGGTTTCAGGTTTCAGTTGCCGGGTTCGGGATGTTTCCGGGCTCTCTACTGGGTTTTCCGCGGATGCCTGGGGTTCTGTCAGGCTCTTTTTTCCGCGCGCAATTTCCCCAAGCGTCTCTGACAGGAGCGCCTGCTCCTCCGTTCGCGCCGCCCGGCGGGTGGCCGCCAGATCCTGTATCGCCACCAAAATGGCTGCGGCAGTTAAGATCAGGCAGGCCAACCAGCAGGCCGGGAGGCCCAGAGGCCCGAGATAAGCCGCCAACCCTGTCTGGCTTGCCAAAAGGAAAGCCAAGCCCAGGGCCAGAAACAGCGCCCCCAACCAGCGCCGACGATTGACTGGAGTGGTCATGGCTCCAACTTAGCTCACGGCCAGGTGGGGTGGAACTTTTTCCTGTGGCATCCGGGTTGGATGCAATCCGTAGTCTCCGCGTTAAAAAAATGAAATCAACTATTGCGAAGCGGGAAAGATTTGGTGAACACTAGCACAATTTGAGTGGTGCGGTCCGTACGATCCAACCCGATATAAAAGATGAGCATCAAATTGGCAGTGCCAAACGATAGCGGTGAACCCCGGCTTGGGTTCCCGCCCAAACAGGGCTTGTATGATCCGCAGTTTGAGCGTGACGCCTGCGGGTTGGGCTTCGTGGTGCACATGAAGGGCGCCAAGTCCCACCAGACCGTGAGCGATGCCCTGCAGATCCTGGTCAATTTGGATCACCGGGGCGCTTGTGGTTGCGAGGCCAACACGGGCGACGGAGCGGGCATTCTGGTTCAGGTCCCCCACGACTTTCTCAGCGCCGAAGCGGAACGCTTGGGTTTCAAGCTTCCCGAGCCGGGTGGGTATGGGGTCGGGATGTTGTTTCTTCCGAAAAACCCCGCCGAGCGCGCCGCAGTTCAGGCCGAGGTTTCCAGGATCGTAGCCGCCGAGGGCCAGACCTTGTTGGGCTGGCGCGAGGTGCCCACCGACAACTCGTCACTGGGCAGGACGGCTGTGGCCGCAGAGCCGTTCATGATGCAGGTGTTCGTCGGCCGGAGCAGCGGTTTGGCCGATGAGGCGGCATTCGAACGCAAGCTCTACGTCATCCGCAAGCTGGCGGAGCAGGCCATTCGCTACGGTGCCCAATTTCCCGGAGGCAAGTGGTTCTATGTGTCCAGCCTTTCCAGCCGCACCCTGATCTACAAGGGCATGTTGATGCCGGAGCAGGTGGGCAAATACTATCCCGACCTGTGCAATCCCGCCCTGACCACGGCCTTGGCGCTGGTTCATTCTCGATTTTCAACCAATACATTTCCGAGCTGGGACCGGGCGCATCCAAACCGTTACATCGCGCACAACGGCGAAATCAACACGCTGCGCGGCAATGTGAACTGGATGAAGGCCTCCCAGGCCAACTTCGTGTCCGATGTGTTCGGGGCCGACATCAAAAAAGTCGTGCCGGTGATCAACGAGGACAACAGTGACTCGGCCCAGTTTGACAACGTGGTGGAGCTGCTGGCGCTTTCCGGCCGGGAATTGCCCCACGCTATGATGATGATGATTCCCGAGCCGTGGGAAAATCACGAAAGCATGAGCGCGGAGCGCCGTGCTTTTTACGAGTTTCACTCCTGTCTCATGGAGCCGTGGGACGGCCCAGCCTCGGTCGCCTTTACCGACGGCCACCGCATCGGCGCCTGCTTGGACCGCAACGGTCTCCGTCCCTCGCGTTATTACGTCACCAAGGACGACATGGTGATCATGGCCTCCGAGGCGGGTGTTCTGCCGATCGCCCCGGAGCGGGTGCAGCTCAAGGGACGCCTTCAACCCGGCCGCATGTTTTTGGTGGACACATTGGAGGGCAGAATTGTGGCCGATGAGGAGTTGAAGCAGAAATACGCCGGGGCGCATCCCTACCGCCAGTGGTTGGATGAGCACCACGTCCTGCTGGAAGATCTGGCGGAACCCCCGCACGTCACCGAACCGGCGCACCGCAAGGTTCTGCAGTGGCAACAGGCCTTTGGCTACACCTTCGAAGATCTGCGCTTCATCGTGGGTCCGATGGCTAATGACGGCGTGCAACCGCTCGGGTCCATGGGCACTGACACCCCGCTGGCGGTTCTCTCGAACAAGCCTCAGTTGCTCTATAACTATTTCAAGCAGCTCTTCGCTCAGGTCACCAATCCCCCGATCGACCCGATCCGCGAGGAGATTGTCACCTCCACCGAGACGATGGTGGGGGCCCGGGGTGGGCTGCTCAAGCCGACGGCTGAAAGCTGCGCTCTGATCAAGCTGGAGCATCCGCTTCTGACCAACGAGCAGCTGGAAAAGCTGCGTCATGTGAGCCGGGCGGGATTCCGTGCGGAAACACTCCCCATTCTCTTCAAGGCTGCGGACCGGAACGGCGGTTTGGAGGTGGCGCTCAACGGACTTTTCGCCTCCGCCGACCGCGCCATCCAGAACGGGGTCACGATTTTGATTCTCTCCGACCGTGGCGTTTCGCCGGAGCAGGCACCCATCCCCGCCCTGCTTGCGGTTGCCGGTCTGCACCATCATTTGATCCGGGCCGGGACCCGCTCCCGCGTCGGACTGGTCCTCGAGTCTGGCGAGCCCCGCGAGGTGCATCATTTCGCACTGCTTATCGGCTACGGCTGCAGCGCTATCAATCCGTATCTCGCGTATGACACCATCGACGACCTGATTGCTGAGAAGCTGCTGTTGAACACCGACCACAAGACGGCGGTGAAGAAGTACATCAAAGCGGCCATCAAGGGCGTGGTCAAGACCATGGCCAAGATGGGGATTTCGACGGTGCAGAGCTACCGAGGTGCGCAGATTTTCGAGGCAATCGGTCTGAGTAGCGAGGTGGTGGACCGTTATTTCACATGGACCCCCAGCCGGATTCAAGGCGTGGGTTTGGACGTGATTGCGCAGGAGGTGCTCAAGCGCCATGCCCATGCATTTCCGGACCGTGAAATCAACGGCCAACTTGATTCGGGCGGCCAGTATCAATGGCGAGACAACGGTGAATATCACCTCTTCAATCCGCAGACGATCCACAAGCTGCAGCTGGCCTGCCGGCTCAACAGCGACAAAATCTACCGTGAATATGCCGAGCTGATCAACAATCAGGCCAAGCATCTTTGCACTCTCCGCGGACTGCTGGAGTTCAATTGGGATGAAAACGCCATTCCCATCGACGAGGTGGAGCCGGTTGAGTCCATTGTGAAGCGTTTCAAGACTGGGGCGATGAGCTACGGTTCCATTTCGCAGGAGGCGCACGAGACGTTGGCCGTGGCGATGAACCGTCTGGGCGGCAAGTCCAACACCGGCGAGGGCGGTGAGGATCCCGAGCGTTACACGCTGATGCCGAATGGTGATTCCAAGAATTCCGCGATCAAACAGGTCGCCAGCGGCCGGTTCGGCGTGACCAGCCACTATCTGGTTAATGCCCGCGAATTGCAGATTAAGATGTCCCAAGGGGCCAAGCCCGGCGAGGGCGGCGAATTGCCCGGCAAGAAGGTTTATCCCTGGGTGGCCAAGACCCGTGGCACCACCGCCGGCGTCGGACTTATTTCCCCGCCCCCCCATCACGACATTTATTCCATCGAGGATTTGTCGGAGCTGATCCATGATCTCAAGAATTCCAACCGCGCTGCCAGGATCAGCGTGAAGCTGGTGGCCGAGGTGGGTGTTGGAACCGTCGCGGCCGGCGTGGCCAAGGCCCATGCCGATGTTGTGCTTATATCCGGTCATGATGGCGGGACCGGGGCGTCGCCGATTTCTTCCATCAAACATGCGGGCGGTCCGTGGGAGCTGGGGCTGGCCGAAGCGCACCAGACGTTGGTGCTGAATAATCTCCGCAGCCGCATCTATGTCGAGACCGACGGTCAGTTGAAGACGGGCCGCGATGTGGCGGTTGCGGCGCTGCTCGGGGCCGAGGAATTCGGCTTTGCCACGGCCCCGCTGGTGGTGATGGGCTGCATCATGATGCGGGTTTGCCATCTCAACACCTGTCCGGTGGGTGTGGCGACCCAAGATCCGAAATTGCGCGCCCGGTTCACCGGCAGCGCGGATCATGTGGTGAATTTCATGCGTTTCATCGCCCAAGAGTTGCGAGAGATCATGGCTAAACTCGGGTTCCGCAAACTTGAGGACATGGTCGGGCGCACCGACAAGCTTGTTCCATGGAAGGCCATTGAGCATTGGAAAGCCAGCGGGCTGGATCTCACACCGATTCTGCACCAGCCGCAGGTCGGACCGGAGGTGGGCCGTTTTCGACAGCAGGCTCAGGACCACGGGCTGGAGAAATCCTTGGATGTGACCCGTTTGCTGGAAATCTGCCAGCCGGCCATTGAGCATGGCACCAAAGTGAGGGCCGAATTGCCTATCATCAATGTCAACCGGGTTGTCGGCACGATTGTGGGTAGCGAGATCACCAAGAAATACGGGCCGGAAGGCCTGCCCGAGGACACGGTGAGTTTGAAATTCCACGGCAGCGCCGGGCAGAGTCTGGGTGCCTTTATTCCCAAAGGGATGACTTTGGAGCTGGAAGGCGACGCGAACGATTATTTTGGCAAGGGCCTGAGTGGCGGCAAGTTGATTGTTTATCCTCCGAAAGCCTCCACGTTCAAGGCTGAGGAAAACATCATCATCGGCAACGTGGCCCTTTACGGGGCGACCGCCGGCGAGATTTTCGTGCGAGGCATGGCCGGCGAACGCTTTGCCGTCCGTAATTCCGGAGTCAATGCGGTGGTTGAAGGGGTCGGGGACCATGGCTGTGAATACATGACCGGCGGGCGCGTGGTCGTGCTGGGTCGGACCGGTCGTAATTTCGCCGCCGGCATGAGCGGCGGGGTTGCGTATGTCCTCGACGAGGCGGGGGATTTTAAGGACCGCTGCAACATGGAGCTGGTGGCGCTGGAAAAACTCACCGATCCCGGGGAGGTCGAGCAGCTCTGGAAGCTGATCCAGCGGCATCAGACGTTCACACAGAGCGCTTTTGCCACTCGGGTTCTTCGTGACTGGTCAAACTATATCCCGAAATTTGTCAAGGTGCTCCCCCAAGACTACGCTCGTGTTCTCAAATCCCTCGAGAAGGCCCAATCACAGGGTTTAAGCGGCGAAGACGCCATTCTGGCGGCGTTCGAGGAGAACGTCAAAGGCGGTCATTGACCCGAGAGCAATCAATCTCAACCCCCAACTGAATCAAGCGATGGGAAAGCCAACCGGATTTTTAGAGTTTCAACGCGAACTGCCCAAGGACCGCACGCCGGAGACCCGGATTGCGGACTGGAAGGAATTCCACCTGCATCTGCCCGAGGCTGAGCTCAAAAAACAGGGCGCGCGCTGCATGGATTGCGGCATTCCATTCTGCCACAGCGGTCAGCTGGTCAGTGGAATGGCCAGCGGATGTCCGGTCCACAACCTTATCCCTGAGTGGAATGATTTGGTGTATCGCGGCCGGTGGCGCGAAGCGCTCGACCGCCTGCATAAGACAAACAACTTTCCCGAGTTCACCGGACGGGTTTGTCCTGCGCCGTGCGAGGGTTCCTGCGTGCTGGGAATGACCAGCCCGGCCGTGACCATTAAGAACATCGAGTGCACCATTGCCGATCATGGATGGGAAAACGGGTGGATCAAGCCCGAACCCCCGAAAAAGCGGACCGGTAAAAAGGTGGCCGTGATCGGTTCCGGCCCTGCGGGTTTGAGTGCCGCAGCCCAGCTGAACAAGGCCGGACATTTGGTGACGGTTTTTGAGCGTGCAGATCGTCCTGGCGGCCTACTCATGTATGGCATCCCCAACATGAAGCTCGACAAGAACGAGGTGGTGCTGCGCCGTATCCAGCAACTCGAAGCCGAAGGTGTCGCGTTCGTCTGCAACACCGAGGTTGGTGTGAACTATCCGGCGGAGAAGTTGCTGAAGGAATTTGACGCCACAGTGCTCGCCACCGGGGCCACCAAGCCTCGCGATTTGCCCATCGAGGGCCGCTCGCTCAAGGGCATTCATTTCGCCATGGAATTTCTCACGGCCAACACCCGCACTGTTCTGGATGGCCGCAAGAACGGAGGCTACATCGACGCTGCCGGCAAGGATGTTGTTGTCATTGGCGGTGGTGATACCGGTACGGATTGCGTTGGCACTTCGATGCGGCATGGCTGCAAGTCGCTCGTGCAGGTTGAAATTCTTCCCAAGCCGCCGATGGAACGCGCCAAGGACAATCCTTGGCCTGAATGGCCCAAGGTATACAAGATGGATTACGGTCAGGAGGAAGCCGCGGCCCGGTTTGGAGCCGATCCAAGGGTTTATCTCACCACGGCCACCCGATTCGAGGCCGACGAAAACGGCCATGTCAAGGCGGTCCATACCGTCCAAGTGGAATGGGCGCGGAATGACAAGGGCCAGTTTATTCCGAAGAACGTGCCCGGCACGGAACGGGTGATGCCGGCGCAGTTGGTTCTGCTGGCGATGGGGTTTCTGGGGCCGGAACAGCCCCTGCTCGAATCCCTCGGGGTCGAGCGTGATCAGCGCAGCAATGCGAAGGCCGAGTTCGAAAACTACACCACGAATCTGCCCGGCGTGTTTGCCTGCGGTGACTGCCGCCGCGGTCAGAGTCTGGTCGTCTGGGCTTTCAACGAGGGGCGGGGCGCCGCCCGCGAATGCGACCGCTATCTCATGGGCGCAACGGATCTGCCCTGACACCCAACCACTTTTCTCAACCCGACCGGCAGTGGGCTTGTCAGTCCGTGTGAATTGGCTTGCGCGCATGGCGACCGCCAATGCATAGATATTGCCCTTCGTTCGCAATCGTCGGTGTTTTTTGTCCCAAAAACCAAAGCAACATTTGTGAAAATTTTTAGCGGCTCGGCCAATCCAATCCTCTCCCAATCGATCTGTTCTTCGATTGGAATGGAGCTGGGGAAGTGCACGGTGAAACCCTTCCCGAACGGTGAAACCTTCGTGAAAATCGAGGAGAACGTGCGCGGCGAGGACGTTTTCATCATCCAGCCCACTTCGCCGCCGGCCAACCATCATCTGATGGAACTCTTCATCATGATCGACGCGCTGCGGCGGGCCAGCGCCAAGCGGATCACGGCAGTGATGCCCTTTTACGGTTACGCCCGCCAGGACCGTAAGGACCAGCCCCGCGTGCCCATCACCGCCAAGCTGGTGGCCAACCTGCTGGTGGCCGCCGGGGCCAACCGCGTCCTCACCATGGATCTGCATGCCCAGCAGATCCAAGGCTTCTTCGACATCCCAGTTGACCATCTCTACGCCGCACCGGTTATTTACGAGTATCTCAAGAAGAAGCGGCTCACCGGACTGGTGGTGGTGAGCCCGGATGTTGGGGGGTTAAAGATGGCCCACGCCTATTCCCAGACATTGAAGGCCGGGCTGGCCATTGTTGCCAAGCGACGCAAGAGCGCCACCGAGGTGGAATCGATGGCAGTCATTGGAAATGTGCGCGGGAAGAACGTTCTTTTGGTGGATGATCTGACGGAAACGGCAGGCACGCTGACGACGGCTGCAAAGCTTCTGAAGGAAAAAGGCGCCAAGCAAATCATCGCCTGCGTGTCGCATGCCATCCTGCAGGAGATGGGGATTGAAAGATTGCGGAAATCAGTGATTGACGAACTGATCACAACTGATAGTGTGTTTCGCCCGGCGATTGACGGGGTGAACATCACCACGTTGTCGGTGGCGGGGCTTCTCGGTGAGGCCATAAAACGGATTCACAGTAATTCATCGGTGAATTCGTTGTTTGAATTTAATGGCGGGCGTACCAGCTGATGCTGGCACAAACGACCAAGAATCTTTTAAGAAAATGAAATCAGTATTATTGAACGCCTCAGCCCGTGCCCTCGGCCGCCGTGCCGGATCAAAAGCCCTGCGTGCGTCAGGTCGCATCCCCGCCGTCATTTACGGCGGCAAAACCATCCCGCAAAACCTTGAGCTCAGCGCCAAGGAGTTCGGAGACCTGATGCACCATTCCGTTTCCGAAAATCTGCTGGTCGACTTGGTTGTCAAGGACGATGCGCGTCCCAAGCGCTTGGCGCTGTTGCAGGAAGTCCAACACCATCCTCTCAACCAGAGCGTGGTCCATGTCGATTTTCACGAGGTCGCCGAAGACGAGTTGGTAACCATCAGCGTCCCTGTTGAGACCCGTGGCGAGGCGGCCGGGGTCAAGAACAACGGCGGCCTTTTGGAGCATTCTCTTTTCAAACTCAAGGTGCGCGCTCTGCCCAAGGATCTTCCCGAGCAGATCGTCATTGACGTAACCTCCTTGGAAGTCAACCGCGCCATCCATGTCGGTGATATTCAGGCCCCGGCCGGAGTCGAGATCCTCGGTGACAAGACCGTTTCTGTGGTTGCCGTGGCCGCTCCTCGCGTGGAGGAAGAAGTTGCTCCCGCCGCCGGTGCCACCGCCGGAGAAGTCGAGATGATCAAGGAAAAGAAAGATGGCGATGCCGGAGCAGCGTCAGGCAAGGGCGCTGCCAAAGGTGGCGACAAAGCCGCTGCCGCCGGTGGAGAAAAGAAAGCCGAAAAGAAGAAGTGATAAAATCTGCCGCCGGGCTGATGCCTGGCGGGGTTTTAGCCTGCCGTGGCGCCTTTACACCTCATTGTGGGACTGGGCAATCCGGGCAAGGAATACGCCGAAACGCGTCACAATGCGGGCTTTTTGCTGGTGGAAAAGCTCGCTCAGAAATGGCGAAGCGATTGGGCTTTGGAAAAAAAGTTCAACGCCCGTCTTGCTCGGCATGAACTGGACGGCCGCCGGGCGGTGCTTTGCGAGCCGCAGACATTCATGAACGCCAGCGGCGAGGCAGTCGCTTCTGTTGCCGGTTTTTATCGGGTTCCGTCCGGGCAGGTGCTGGTGGTGGTGGATGATGCGGATCTGCCGTTGGGCGAGTTGCGTCTGCGGCCAAGTGGGGGCACCGGTGGCCATCACGGGCTGGAGTCCGTTGAGAAGCATCTGGGCACGCGGGATTTCGCCCGGCTCAGGGTCGGTATCGGCCGGGCCGATGGAACTCGTGAGATAACCAATTTTGTCCTGGGTAAGTTCGGTCCGTCGGAAATGGAACTGGCGGAAAGAGTGTTGCAGGTGGCTTGCGACCAGGCGGAATGCTGGTGTGTTGCGGGAATACAGAAAGCAATGAATCAATTTAACGGGATCATCACCGGTCCCGCAAACGAAAGAAAAAAGCTGTGAAACGATACGAAGGCCTGTTCATATTGGAAAATGCCGGTAAAGAAGATGGCATCAAGGACACCATTGACACCATCTCGTCCGAAATAGCCACCGCGGGTGGCAAAGTGGAAACCGTGCAGAAAATGGAGCGGAAGAATTTCACCCGAGTGGCCGACAAACGCCACAGTTCCGGTTTCTACGTGAACGTTATTTTCGAGAGCAAGCCCTTCGCTCTTGCCCAGCTGAAGACCCGCTTCGCCCTCAACCCCGAGGTCTTCCGGGTTCTGTTCACCAACGCGGCCGTTCCCCAAGCCGCCAAGTAAAATTCTTACCCCCCCAACCCGACCATGGCCAGCTTCAATAAAGTCATCCTCGCCGGCAACCTTACCCGGGATCCGGAGCTGCGCTACACACCAAAGGGGACTGCCATCGCCAAGATCGGACTCGCGGTAAACCGGGTCTGGACCAACGAGGCGGGCGAAAAGAAGGAGGAGGTCACCTTCGTGGACGTGGATATTTTCGGGCGCACGGCGGAGAACGTGGGGCAGTACATGCGCAAAGGGCGGCCGATCTTGATCGAAGGCAGGCTCAAGCTCGACCAATGGGACGACAAGCAGACCGGGCAGAAGAAGAGCAAGCTGGGGGTGGTGGCCGAGACCGTTCAGTTTCTGGGTAGTCCGGGCGGCGGCGAAGGTGGCGGAAGCGCACCCCCCGCACCACGTCCCTCGCGCCCGTCTCCTTCCAGCGCGCCGGCCCCGGAACCCGTGGAAGGCGATGGTCCGCACGACAGTGATGATGTTCCTTTCTGATTAGTTACGGTTCACGCATAATATTATTTTTCGTATGGCAAAAACTGAAGTTATCCTCACTCACAATATCGTGGGCCTGGGCGGCGAGTCCGATCAGGTCCGTGTCGCTGCTGGCTACGCCCGCAATTATCTTTTCCCCCAGCACCTGGCCATTCCGGTGACCCAGGCCAACAAGCGCCGGCTTGAGGCGCTCAAGCAGCGCCGCGCCGAGCGCGAGGCCCATGACTTCAACAGCATGAGCGAGCTCTCCAAGGGCGTCTCTAAACTGATTTGCGTCGTCAAGGTCAAGACCGGTGAGGACGGAAAGATTTTCGGCACGGTCACCACCGGGATGATCGCCGACGAGCTGAAGAACCAGTTCGAGATCACTCTGGACAAGCGCAAGATTCATATCGAAACGCCTATCCGGAGCCTCGGCGATCATGAGATCGAATTGCGTCTTCATGCCGAAGTCAAAGCGACTTTGAAGGTGCGCGTCGAAAGCACCACCCCGCTGGCCGAAAAGGCCCCGGAAGCTCCAGCCGCAGAATACCGAAGAGAGGATCGCCGCTCCAAAAGATCCGAGGAGCCCGCTAAAACTGAGTCAGGCGACAAAAAACCCCGCGCCTCAAAGCCTGCCAAGGCCTGAGAGCAACCTTTGTTTTTGGAATCACCAAACGCCAAGCCGACATCGGCTTGGCGTTTTTTTCACCAGTCCTTCCGCACCCGTCGGCGATCGGCCGTTTTTTCTTTGGGGCTGAAAGGTAGCAGTGTTTCATCGTTCTTCTGGCCGTCAAGCAATTGCTTGGCCTGTTGTGAGGTCATCTGACCGTCCTTGGGTGGCTCCTCCGCTTTCTGTCCCTTGGGTTCCGCCCCTTGGCCGCTTTTTTTCCCCGCATCCTGCTCCGCCTTTTCAGGCTGCTCCTTAGGTTCGCCTGACTCCCCCGGTTTGGGTTGGTCCTTCTGCTCCTTGTTTTCCGGTTTCTGCTCGCCGGACTGCGGTTCACTTTTTTGCTGGTCTTGCTGCGACTGCTGCTGGCTCTGCTGCTTGAGCAATTCGTCCAGCTTCTTGAGTTTCGGATCATCCGGGAAGAGCTTCAAACCCTGGCCCACAGTCTCGCGGGCCTTGGCGAGGTTGTTGGTGATATAGCTCTGGGCCCCGCCGTGGAAGAATTCTTCGGGCGTCTGGGCTTGAAGCCCCATTGCAACCAGCAGCAGGCTAATGCTGAGGAGGAGTTGTGATGGCATCGATGTCCTTGAGTTTTTTGGTGAACTCCTGCAGGGGTTTGGCATTGGGATTTTTGTTTTGAAAGAGGGACTCCATGATTTCAAGTGCCTGGTGGTAGCTCCGGTTGCGAGTGGCCGCGTCGGCGGCGGCCTTGGCGCGCCGCGCCGCTTCTCTCAACTCCATTAGTATTTGAATGTTACGCTTCACAAACTCCAGGTTGAACCGGGCGTCGGCGTCGTTTTTGTCAAGCGTCACGGCGCTTTGAAAGAACCGGACGGCGGCCTCCCAGTTTTCCTGGACGGCATCGATGGACTCGGCCGCCGCGCCGATGCGGTATTTGGAATTGCCCAGATTATGATAGGCGGCCTGCTGGAGTTTGACATCGCGCGCGGCGAGCACTGCGGTGAACTGCTTCACGGCGGCGTCGTAGTTGGTCGCCCGATAGGCAGCCGTTCCGGCGTTGAAACTCAGGCGGACATCGTTGGTGTGTTGAGGAAGGATCCTCTGATATTCCTGCCATGACCCTTGAAAGTCTCCGGCCTTGTATTTTTCCAGGGCGCTGGCAGGCGATGCCCCGCCGATCTGCGGGAGCAGGCCTGCGAGCAGGAGCAGCACCGGCACCGCTGCGAGGGCATTTCCTGTGGCGGGCGGAGTCGGACGTTTGCGTTCCGGGAACAGGATTTCCACCAGCAGGAGCAGGATTCCAAGAGCCAGCGGCCAATGGTAACGCTCGTGGGCATGGCGGATCCATTTTTCCTTCGACTCGGTTTTGGGCAGAGGGGCCAGACCATCGCGGTAAAGCGTTTCCATGATGGAACCACCTCGCAGCGGAAGGTAAAAACCGTTCGCCGCTGCCGCAATCTCCTGCAGCAACCCTTCGTTCAAACGCGACTTGACCACGTTCCCAGCCTCGTCCCGGACATAGTCTGTTTTTCCAGCGGCATCCGTCACCCGGATCAGGTCGCCCTCTGCAGAGCCGATTCCTATCGTGTAGATGCGCAAGCCGGCCGCAGCCGCTTTTTTTGCCGCTGGCAGAGCATCCGAATACTGATCTTCACCGTCCGTAAAAAGAACCAGCACGCGGTGGTTGTCGCCTTCCTTGAAGGCCTTGCCTGCCTCTTCGATGGCCTCGGCGATCGCGGTGCCCCCTTCCGGGATGGTGTTGACCGTAAGCGCGTCGACGCTCTGCCTGAATGCGACATCGTCAATGGTCAAGGGGCACTGTAAAAAGGCGTTGCCTGCGAAAGCCACCAAGCCGAGCCGGTCTGATTTGGCTTGCTGTATCAGGTCCAGGGCGGCGAGCTTGGCCCGCGCCAAGCGGTTCGGGGAGATATCCTCGGCGAGCATGCTCTTGGAGGTGTCGATTGCCACCACGATGTCCAGCCCTCGTTGGTTGACCTCCTGCCAGTCAAAGCCCCATTGGGGCCGCGCCAGAGCAAGCACCAGACATGCCGAGGCGGCGGTCAGCAGCCCGAAGCGGATTCTACGCCGGGCGGGCGAAGTGCCCGCCACCAGCCCCGGCAGCAGGCGGGACTGAATAAAGCGGCTCATGAGTTTTTGCCGGGTGCGCGCATCCCATCCGTGGAAGAGGATGAGCGCAGGCGGGATCACCAGCAGCAGCCACAAAGCCTTGGAATTTTCAAAAATCACGGCAGCCTCCGAAACACAGTGTGCGCCAACCCCACCTCCACCAGCAGCAGTCCCAGGGCCAGCGCCGTCACCCAGGGGAAAACCTCGCGGAAGCGTGTGAACTTTTTGACTTCCACCTCCGACTTTTCCAGCTTGTCGATTTCCGCATAAATCCTCTGGAAGTTCTCAGTGTTGTCTGCCCGGTAATACTTTCCACCCGTCATCTGCGCTATCTTTTGCAGCGTGTCCTCGTCGATGTCCACCCGTTGATTTTGATAGCCCACCTTGCGGCCCCCCATGTAGACAGGCATCGGGGCTTCGCCCTGCTTGCCTATGCCGATGGTGTAGACTTTTACGCCGAGGGCCTGGGCAGCCTCGGCCACCGTGAGGGGCGGCAGCTTGCCGGCATTGTTCTGACCGTCGGTCATCAGGATCACAATTTTGCTCTTGGACTTGAGTTCGCGCAGCCGGTTGATGGCCGTGCCCAGACCCGATCCGATGGCCGTGCTGCTGCCATCGATGGCGTGCAAGTCAAGCCGCTCCTCCAGATTACGGAAGAGGAACTCGTGGTCCAGTGTAAGCGGGGCGGCGATGAAGGCCTGAGTGGCAAAAGCAATCAGGCCGATCCGGTCATTGGGCCGTTTTTCGATGAATTTCCTCAGCACCGCGCGCGCCATGTCGATGCGGCTCATCCTGCCCCCGGCCACCTCGAAATCTTCGGACGCCATGCTGCCGGAGAGGTCCAATGCCACGGCAATGTCGATGCCGCTGGCGGTGACCTTCGTCTCGCTGCGGGTCAGTCGGGGTTGGGCCAGGGCCAGAATCAATAATGTCAGGGCCAGCCAGCGCAGGGCCGCCAGCCAGGCTCCGGACCTGGAGCGGTTGACGGTGAAAAGGCCCCGGATTAGTTCCGTTGAGGAATAGATAAACGCGGCGGGTTGTCCGCGCCGGCCTTTGAACCAGGCGGCCACGGGTAGCAGCAGGAGCAGGAGTAAAAAAGCGGGGTGGGCAAAGTCCATGGGGCGGCGTGCTAGTTGGGGGCGCTCGTTTTGGAGTCGGAGCCCGCGGGCCCGGCTCCAGGACTGGTTTCCTCCACCAGCCTGAGTGCCGAGTGATGAAACGCGCGAAGCTCGGCTTCGCCCGGCTCGTATTTGGCGAACTTGACCAGGTCGCAGCCGGCCAGAAAATTGGCGAGACTGGCTTTTTGCTCGGGCGACAGCAAGGCCGAGCCGCTGAGCTCGCGCAAGAACTCTTCGGTCGTCCGTTCCGGTGCGCGCAATTCGAATCGATCCTCCAGGTAAAACCGGACTGTGTCGGAAACCAGAACACAAAAGGGCTTGGGCTGGGAGAGCATTGCCAGCGCCTGATCGAGTTTTTCCCTCGCCCGGAGGTGGGCCGGCACGGGCGGGGCCGCAGGCCGGGCTTGGGTCACTTTGCGCCGGCGTTTCCACAGCCAATACAGAATGATGCCCGCGGCCGCGGCGCCCAAGGCGACCCAGAGCCAGACCCGGCCGACGGGCAGCTCCATCGGGGGCTTGATGTCGCGGATGTCGTTGACGGCCTGAACTGTGCTGTTGGTGGTCATCTTGGCGGGGTCATCCGTGGCGGCGGCGCTTCTCGCGAGTCTCGAAAAAACGTCCCAGAGTGGCGCCATACGGTTCGTCCGTGCGCAGTTGAATGGAATCGATTCCCGAGGAGCGGAGTTGGCGGGCCAGAGCGGTGAGCTGCTTTTGCTGTCGCAGCGCAAAAGCGTCCCGGGCGCTGCCGCTCAGGGTGTTCAATTCCACCACCTCACCCGTTTCGGCATCTTCCAGCACCAACCTCCCAAGTGCCGGAAGCTCCAGCTCAAACCGGTCGGTCACCTGGACGGCGACGACGTCGTGCTTGCGGTTGAGCATTCGCAGGGCAGTCTGCGCGGCCTTGGGCAGGGTCCCGGAGCCCTCGGGGGTGATGAAATCCGACACGACCACGGTGATGGCGCGGTGGGCGGTGACCCGGGCCATGAATTCCAGGGCGGTAACGAGGTTTGTGCCCCGCCGCTCGGGCTCGAAAAACAAGACTTCGCGGATGACGCGCAGCACGTGGCTGCGGCCTTTGCGTGGTGGAATGAACTTTTCCACATCGTCGGCGAATAGGATCAGCCCCACTTTGTCGTTGTTGCGGATGGCGGAGAAGGCCAGCACGGAGGCGATCTCTGCGGCCAGTTCGCGTTTGGACTGGTCGCGCGAGCCGAACCGGCCCGACCCGCTCACATCCACGATCAGCATGAGGGTGAGCTCGCGTTCCTCCACGAATTTCTTGATGAAGGGATGGTTCATCCGCGCCGTGACGTTCCAGTCAATCGCGCGGACGTCGTCCCCGGGTTGGTATTCGCGCACCTCGTCGAAGTTCATGCCCTGGCCCTTGAAGACGGAATGGTATTGGCCCGCGAGCGTTTCGGTCACGATGCGGTTTGTGCGCAGCTCGATCTGCCGGATTTTCTTAAGGATTTCGCGTGGAATCATGCCGGGCAAAAGGATGGGGGATAAATTTGGTTCCGGTGAACAACTTTGCCGCCGCTGTTTAGTTGACGGGGTGGCGCGAAGCCCTCCGAAGCCGCGCCGGACAGAGGCGCGGGAGTTTTCCACCGGACCCGGCATTAAGATGTTTCAGAAGGTCGTTCACTTTTTTGTTAACCCGATTGCATTAAGTCCATGTTCGCCGGACGCGCCGGCAAAGCAAATATTTTCCTTTAGTCCGCTTACGCCCGGTATTTGTTCAAATTAAACGGATTGTAAACACCAACTCCTTTGAGGAACCCAAACGTCAAACGCTGCCACTATTACAGCCGATCTGGCATGGCTGAAGAGGCGTGATAAAATGGAGGCATGAAATCCGGCTTTTTTGCTCCTAGATCATCGCACGGTGCCGCCTGGGAAATCCGCCGGGCGCGGCCGGGGTCCACGCTGCAAGTGCCGATATCGGACTTTCTGGGGGCCCGGTCGCGTTTGCGTATTTTTTTCTCCGGCCTGCACCCTGATGCTTTTAATGCGGCGGCCGTCGGTCAGATTCATGTCCGCCGTCGTGTTGCCGCCGGCGCGCTTTGGCGTGGTCTGTGCGACCGGATTGGAGTGTCGGGGTCGGATGAGAGTGAGCGGCGGCGAGAGGTAGCCGGCCGTTTGCTGGAGTGCGGCAATGGCTGACATGTTCTCCAAGGCGAAACGCTCCGCGGTCATGTTGCTGATTCGCGGGCGTGGCAACAAGGGCACCGAGCTGGCTCTGGTGGCAGTGTTGCGGCATCACCACATCACCGGATGGCGGAGGAACCAAAAGGTGTTTGGCAAACCGGATTTTGTGTTCAGGGCGGAACGCCTGGCGCTGTTTGTGGACGGGTGTTTCTGGCATGGGTGTCCGCGCTGTTATCGAAGGCCCAAATCGAACCGGAGGTTTTGGGATGCGAAAGTGCTGCGGAATCGGGAGCGCGACCGTCGGGTGTCGCGCGAGTTGCGCCGCCGGGGATGGCGGGTGCTGCGGGTTTGGGAGCATTCTTTGAAACTGCGGCCCGCAGCATGTGTTCGTAGAATCCAGGCATCCTTGCGCCCCGGCAACGAAGTTTAACGACGGGATGGCGGATGTGGATCCGCCTCCGGCGGTTTGGATTGGCGCTTTTGAGGCTGTCGGCCGGCGTGTGACAAACACAGTCGTAATGATTGACCTATCCGGCCCCGAATTCGCACTTCTTATTGAGGCGACTGGAGTGCAAGTTGCAGGTTCATCACCCGGAACCGAGGCCATGGGACGAGGCGTTGGAGGTGCGGCGGAAATCCCCCGGACACGAAGTTTTCGGTTTAACAAATGCGGGGCAGTTGTTCGCCGCCGGGCATGTCCAGTATACGACGTCCCCCCAGAGTGCTGCGCAGGTAAACCCGTCCGGACCGCTCTGATGTTACCCGGCCGATTTGCCGGATGTCCGCCTCGGGTGCCTGGTCCCTGAGTAACGAGATGGCTTGCCTGACTTGGGCCTCCGGCACGAAGGCTGTAAAGCGTCCCTCGCAGGCAACCAGCATCGGATCCAGGCCGAGGATTTCGCAGGCGGCGCGCACATCGGGGCGCACCGGCACACAGGCCTCCTCCAAATCGAGGCTGAAATGGGATGTTTGGGCGATTTCATTCAGGGCGCTGGTCAATCCCCCGCGGGTCAGATCGCGCAAGCAGTGAACCGCCACGCCCTCCGCCAGCAGGGCCAGAACACTCTGGTGGACCGGGGCGGAATCGCTCTCGATCCGGCTCTCGAATTCCAGCCCCTCGCGCAAGGCCATGATGGCCATGCCGTGTCGCCCCAGATCGCCATTGACGAGTATGGCATCTCCGGGGCGCACGCTCTCTGGTGCGATGACCAAGGATGTTTCGATCACCCCGAGGCCGGTTGTATTGATAAAGAGTCCGTCACCCTTGCCCTTGTCGACCACTTTGGTGTCACCCGTGATGATTTGCGCTCCGCATAGCCGGGCGGCAGCGCTCATGGAGCAGACGATCCGCCAGAGAGTCTCCATCGGCAGGCCCTCTTCAAGGATGAAGGCGGAGGTCAGGTAGAGCGGACGCGCCCCGCTCATGGCCAGATCATTGACGGTCCCGTGAACGGCCAGCGAACCGATGTCACCACCCGGGAAAAACAAGGGCCTAACGACGTAGGAGTCCGTCGTCAGGGCAAGCCGGCCAGGCGGCACGGTGAGCTGCGCTGAATCGTGCCTCAGCAACAGAATCGGGTTGCCGAAGGCCGTGATGAAAATCCTCTCCAGTAGCTGGTGCATCAGGCGTCCGCCGCCGCCGTGGGCCATGAGCACCCGCGGGTATTCGGTGATGGGGATCGGGCAGGAGGCCTGAAGATCGGGTGTGCTCATGGAAGGTTGGATGCGGCGGTCGGCTCTTGGAGTCGGTAGCGATGGTAAGCCGCACAGGCGCCTTCACCCGAAACCATCGGCGCGCCGAGCGGGTGATCGGGAGTGCAGCGGGTGCCGAAGGCCGGGCATTGATTTGGTTTTTTCAGGCCTCGCAGCACCTTTCCGCTCAGGCACTCTGCGGGTTCCGCGACAATTTGACGGGACAGGCCGAATCGTTTTTCGGCGTCGAAGCCCGCATAAGCCTCACGAATGCCCAAGCCACTGCGGGGAATGTTTCCCAAGCCGCGCCATTGGCGGGGCACGATCTCGAAGACGTCGTGGATCAGCGCCCTGGCCGCGGGATTGCCTGCGGTTTCAACGCAGCGGATATATTGGTTTTCCAACTCTGCGCGGCCTGATTCAAGTTGCCCTACCGCCATGAGAATGCCGTGCAATATATCCACCGGCTCAAATCCGGTGACCACGATGGGGACGCGGTGGCGGGTGACTAATGGGAGGTATTCCTCGCAGCCCATGACAGCGCACACGTGGCCGGCTGCGAGGAAGGCGTGGATGCGGCAATCGGGGGCGGAGAGCAGCAGTTCGATGGCGGGAGGCACGCGCACATGGGAGACGAGCAGGGAGAAGTTGCTCAGGCCGCGGCGGTTTGCTTCAAGCACCGCCAAAGCCGTGGCGGGTGCGGTCGTTTCAAAACCAACGGCGAAAAAGACGATGTGGCGGTCCGGATTTTGGCCTGCGATCTTCACTGCGTCCAGCGGTGAATAGACCACGCGGATGTCGCCGCCCTCGGACTTGATCCGCAGTAGATCGCTGTGTTTGCCGGGAACCCGGAGCATGTCGCCGAAGGAGGTGAAAATGACGTCCGTTCGGGCCGCTATTTGGAGGGCCTGTTCGATCATCTCCAGCGGGGTAACGCACACCGGGCAGCCTGGGCCATGCACCAAGGTGATGGAGCTTGGCAGGAGTTCATTGAGGCCAAATCGCAGGATGGCGTGGGTTTGGCCGCCGCAAATTTCCATCAGTGTCCACGGCCGTGTGGTGACGCGCCGGATGCGTTGCGCCAGTTGGCGGACCAAGGTTGAATCCCTGTATTCTTCCAGGTATTTCATTCTGGATTCCGAAGCTGCGGCTTGAGAAGCCGCAATAAAGCAGGGATGGGGAAGGGGGGTGTTTCAGTCCGTTTGCGGATGAACGCATGTCCGCTTTGGACTTCTTGGCATCCGTGTTCATGCTTGGTCATGCCCGGTGGGATCATGTTTTTCAGGTTCGTGTCCTGCCCCGTTGCGGCTTCGGCCGGGATGCTGGAGAAGTCATCGGGCCCGATCCTCGATTTCGCCCAGTTCCTTGATGGCGGCCAGATAGGCGAAGACTTGACGGGCCTCCGTCTCATCCACCCGGCTCAGCGCGAGGCCGGCGTGGACGATGACGTAATCCCCGGGCGCGGCTTCGGGGACGAGCGCGAGGCTGACTTCCTTGACTACGCCGTCGAAGTTGACCAGCCCTGGACGGGTCAGCAGGCTGGCGTCAGAGACGCGTTCGATTTTTCCCGGGATGGCGAGGCACATGGGGAAGATTTGAGTTGTGCAGCCCTTTGTGCGGCCGCGATTTGGCCCAAGGCGATCCCGCCGTCGTTGGTGGGGATCCGGTGATGCCAGAAGGGTTGAAATCCCGCCTGTCGCAGGCGGGTGATGGTTTGTTCCAGAAGGTACTGGTTTTGAAAGCAGCCGCCCGAGAGAACCACAAACTCGCGGTTGAATCGGGTGGCGACCGTGACAATACCCTCGGCCAGGGTGTTATGAAATTTGGCCGCGATGAATTCAACGCAAACTCCGGCTTCAATTTCTGCGAAGATCAATTCGATCATGGCTGCCCAATCAAGCTGAAGAGTATCGCCGTTCGCCGTCAGCGGGAGGGGGTAGCGGGCTTCGGTTTCCGTGGTCGCCGCCGCAAATTCCAGATCCATGGCCGCCTGACCTTCAAAGGTCATCCGTTGCCGCAGTCCGATAATGGCGGCTATGGCGTCGAACAAGCGCCCCGCGCTGGTGGTTTGCGGTGAGTGGAGGTTTTGAGCGAGCATTTTCTGCAGCGCGGCTTTTTCCGGGCCGGTGAAGCTGGCCAGCGGAGCGAGTTTCTGCCGGTCGAACAGGGCCGGGCCGAAAAGCTCGTGCAGCAGTCCCAGCGCCGCCCGCCGGGGTTCCCGGGCTGCCGTGTCGCCGCCCGGCAAACGGAAGGGGCGCAGGTGGGCGACGCGTTGGATGGCGGCACCCGACACCAGAAAGAATTCGCCGCCCCAGAGCAGGCCGTCGGGTCCGTAACCCGTGCCGTCCCATGCGACGCCCAAGGCGGGCATTTCGAGTTGGTTGTCCACCATGCAGGAAAGCACATGCGCCACATGATGTTGAACGCCAAACACCGGAGCGGCTCCGGACCGCGCAAATCGCGTGGAGAAATAATCCGGATGCAGATCGGCGGCGATGACGTCGGGTTTAACGTGGTGAAGATTCTGCCAGCTCCCAATTTCACGCTCGAAGGCCTGATTGGCCTCCGCGGTTTGCAGATCGCCAAGATGTTGGCTTAGAAACACATTCGGACCCGCTGCCAGAGCGATGGAGTTTTTCAGGTCCGCCCCGACGGCTAAGATTGTTGTATCCCGGCCCTTGGGGGATTGGGAGCGGGGGAAGTTCCAAGGTTTTCGGCTGTGCCTGCCGGTGGCGGCGGCAAAAGAAACGGGGAGCGGCGCCAAGCCTCTGGCCCGGCGAAGAACCATTTCGCGGCCTGCCATCACGCGGACAACTGAGTCGTCGACCGGTCGGGCGATCGGGCGGTTGTGGGTCAGGAAAAATGCGGCGATGTCCCCAAGCCTGGCGGCCGCCTCGGGGCCATCCGTACAAACCGGCTCGCCGCTGAGGTTTCCGCTCGTGGCTACCAATGGGAATGCCAGTTCGCCCATCAGCACGTGATGCAGCGGGTTTGAAGGCAGCATGACCCCGAGGTTTGGATTTCCCGGAGCAACGCTGGCGGCGATCCCGTGGGATGATCCGGCCCCGGGGGCGTCTGGCCCGGAACGCAGCGGTCCCCGGGGCCATTGGGGTGTCAACCGTTGCAGGAGGACGATGGGGGCATGGGGTGAAGTCAGCAACCGCTCTTCCAAAGGCGTAACGCGGCAGGCCTGTTGGACTCGTTGCAGCGAGGGGAACAAAAGGGCAAACGGTTTTTCCGGCCTTCGCTTGCGCAGACGCAATGTGTTGACTGCCTCTTCGTTCCGCGCGTCAGCCATCAAATGGAATCCGCCCACGCCCTTGACGGCGACGATTTCTCCGCGGCGCAGAGCATCGGCGGCGGCTTTCAGGGCCGCAGGGCCGCAGCTTAGCAATGCGCCGGCTGGAGTCTGGAATTCCAAGTGCGGGCCGCAGACTGGGCAGGCGTTGGGCTGGGCATGAAACCGGCGGTTGCCGGGATCCTCATATTCCCTCCGGCACTCCTGGCAGAGTGGAAAGGACTTCATCACGGTGTTGGCCCGGTCGTAAGGCAAGGCTTCGATGATGCTGTAGCGGGGGCCGCAATTGGTGCAATTGGTGAAAGGATACAGATGCCGGCGGTTGCCGGGGTCGGACATCTCGCGCAAACAGTCCTGACAGCAGGCGATATCCGGCAACACCAAGGTGGTCGTTTCTCCGCCGGATTCGCTGGGTCGGATTTCAAAGCTGGAGTATCCGGCCGACTCAAGCCAGTCGACTTTGAGGTTATGGATAAAACAAAGCGGGGGTTTTTCAACGCATAAGCGGAGAAGGAATTTTTCGAGCGTGAGGGGCGGACCTTCCACCTCGAAACCGACTCCCTGCGGGGAGTTTCGCACCCAGCCGTTCAGGTCCAACTCCTTGGCCAGCCGATAGAGGAACGGGCGAAAGCCCACGCCTTGGACGGCACCCTGCGCGTAGGCTTTGAGTCGTAGGATTTGAGTGGGCGGTTTCATGTCAGGGTTCAAGCTCGAAACCCTGGAGCACAAGATCGGTCGAGTGCAACGGGGCCACGTCCGTCTGGGAACAGCGGGGGCAGATTTCGGGGAGTTGGCGGCCTTGGAATTCATTTCCGCATCGGCGGCAGCGTAGAAGGGGGGGCACCTCGGTCAATTCCAGTGTGGCATGCTCAAAGAGCGGCCGATCCTTCTTGAGAATATCAAAGCTGAATCGCATGTGGCCGTCGCTGTGGCTGGTCAGGGGGTTGTAGCGCAGATGGATGCTGCGTATCCGCGCGGACTTTTTGATCCGGGCTTGCCGTTCCACTTCCTCCAACAGGGCGCTGATCAGATGAACTTCGTGCATGGATGCCTCCTAGGTATGGGGTTGATCGTAGCCCTATGCCGGCGGTTCGGACAAAACCCCGGTTGCCCAAGCCTGAGCGTTTTTTGTTCCCTTGCGCCGCAGTCCCTGACCATCGATCACACCCCGGGAGCGCCTCAGCCAGGCGCGAGGGGTGGAATCACACCCGGATTGCCCGGGGACTGACCAAGCAGTCCTGAGGTTTACGATGGCGGTGCATACTGAAGGCTTCTTTACTAAACATGTCATCGTGATCTGCGGCATAAGGCCGAAAAAGTCCGATTTCGAGGCTTTCTCGTGCCGTTCTGCGCCATGCCGCGTTGGGCGGTTTTCAACCGGCGGTGGAGGGTGTTGGCGGGAAAAGGTTTAAGTGGGGGAGGGGGTGCTTGCCGCATTGGTCAGCCTGCAGCTGGAAAGGACAGTGCACTAACCTAGCTCAAGGCGTGTTTTTTTTCCGGAGCTGACGCACGTTGGTGGACGGGAAATATTTTGCCACTGCCTGGGCGCGGGAGTGGACGTGGAGCTTTTCGTAAATCCGCCGCATGTAGGTTCGCACGGAGGAAAACCGGATGCCCAGGCGATCGGCGATTTCCTTGGTCAGATCGCCATGGGCAAGCCCCTGCAAGATCTCCAGCTCGCGGGGGGACAAGGTTTTGTCTGTAGGGGAGGAGGAGCCGAGGTGGAAAAAATCCACCACCTTGCGGGCGATCTGGCTGCTCATCGGTGCGCCACCGGTTTGCAAGTCCAGAAGGGCGTTCAAAATCCCGGCTGGGGGTGTTTCTTTGAGCAGATAGCCCGTGGCACCCGCGGTCAGCGCCTCGAAGATATGGTCCGGATTGTCGTAGACGGTGAGCATGATGAATCTGGTGGTGGTGAGGCGGGGCTTCAATCGGCGCATGCACTCCACGCCGCTCATGTCCGGGAGGTTTATGTCCATCAGGACGATATCCGGGTTGTCGGCCGGGATTTTTTCGAGCGCCGTTTCAGCGTCCGGATAGGCGCTCAAACAGCGGAGATCCTGCCCGCTGCCGAGCAATCGGACTAATCCAGCCCGGAATCCGTCGTCGTCTTCCACAATGGAAACTGTGATTTGCATAGGTCAATTTTCCGGGCGGTTTGCGCTTCGCCCCGCGTCGTTTTTCGCAAAGCCCATCTCCAGGTGGATGCGGGTGCCGTGTCCCGGTTGGCTTTGGATTTGGAGTTTACCTCCAATATTCTTGGCCCGTTCGCGCATGTTGGAAAGTCCGTGGCCGCTGGCCGTGCGAATCGGGGCGGCGGGAGTGGCCGAGGGCTTCAAGTCAAACCCTTTCCCGTCGTCCTCCACGCTGAGTTGAAAGCCGTCCGCTTTCAGCCTGATCTGAATGCGGACCTGGGAGGCGGCGGCATGTTTGACGATGTTATACACGGCTTCCTTTACCAGCAGGAAGAGGTTGTGGCGAACAGGTGCGCTGAGCGGGATGGTGGGAAGGTCTTGGGGAATTTCCAGACGGCACCGGATCCCCGTCAGGCGGAGATAGTCTTCGACAAAGTTGCAGGTGTAGGTGACGAAACTGTCAAAAGCGTCGTGCTGCGGATTGACCGCCCAGACGATTTCGGCCAGTGAACGGGTCAGGTCGCGGGACCGGCGTGCTATGCGTTTCAGGTCGGTATGGACCTGTGCTGGGATGGCACCAGTCCCTTGGGCCATCTCGCTCAGGAGTATGATTTCCGAGAGGCTTGCGCCCAGGGTGTCGTGCATGTCTTTGGCGATTCTTGAGCGTTTCCGTTCGACGGCGTGTTCGCTCTCAAGCTGCTGTAGTCTGTTTCGCATCCTGCGGATGCCGAAGTAGCGGGCGATTGCGGCAACCCACCCCAAGGTGGCAAGCGAGGCGGCGGTAATAAACCAAGGGGTTTTCCAGAATGGGGCAAGCACGGTGATCATCAGGGCGTCGCCCACCTCGTTCCAAATCCCATCATTGTTGCAGGCCTTGACCCGGAAGCGGTATTCTCCAGGGGCCAGATGGCTGAAGTGGGCGACGCGTTCGCGGCCGGCATCTATCCATTCACGGTCGAGTCCATCCAGCCTGTATTTAAAGGTGATGTTTCGCGGGGCGCTAAACTTCAAGGCGGTGAATCTAATGTCCATCCGCTGATGGCGGGCCGGAAGCAGGAGCGGTTTTTTTTCGTCGCTGAATCCAGGATGGAAATGCCCTGCGCGTTGCATGGCGGCATCCCGTCTCTATGGATGTTCACTTGGTTGCCGTCCACTATCACATCTTCGATATATACCGGTGGCGGCAGGGGGGTGTCGGAGGGTTGATCCTGCACCAGTTCCAGAAGGCCGGAGAATGTGGGGAACCAAAGGTGTCCGTCCCGGGCGTGAAACGCGTTTGGCCAGAACCCCCGGGTGGCCTGGAGGTTGGGAACGCCTTCCTCCTGTCCGTAGAGCACGGAGCGCACTCGGCTGGCTTGTCCTGCCTCCACGGCGTTGAAATCCTCCAGCCGCACGCGGAACAGGGCTTGGTTTCCAGCCAGCCAGAGCCAGCCCTGCGCATCGGCGACTATTTGTACGATCTGGTTTTCGTAGAGTCCCTGCTCCGTAGTGAAGCGGGTGAAACGTCCCGCCTTGAATCTTCCCAGTCCGGCTCCGGCGTAGCCAATCCACAGGCTGTTATCTTTTGTGGTGCAAAGGGTAAGAATAGCCCTGAGCTTCGGCAGGGTCCGGGAGGTCTCGTCCACCGGCACGTCGTCAGCCCCCACCCGCAACAAGACACCATCGGTCGTTCCAGCCCAGAGGTTGCCTGAACCGTCCATCGCCAGCGAGGTCACCGGATTATTGGCGTGTGGGAGGGCGAAGGTTTGAAACTTTTCCCCGCGCAGTCGTTGCAGGGCGAAGGGACTGTCGGTGCCGACCCACACGTCTCCCGTCGGGGTGGGCAGGAGCGAGCGGATGTGGGAACTGGCCAGACCATTTTCTGTGGCGAAAATACGGGTGCCTCCGTTGTTCAAATACAGAAGCCCCCTGAACTGGGTGCCTACCCAGACGCCGGCGCTTGAATCGGCCGCCACGCAAGTGAAGCTCGGGATATGCTCGATGTTGTTGGTCGCCAGCACGCTCCAGCCTCCGGCTTGTCTCCGGGTCAGCGAGGCTGAGACGGCCCAGATAGCCCCCAGCCTGTCCTCACAGGCCGAATAGACGGCTGCGGGGGGAACCTGGACGTCCACATTATGCAACCTGGCGATCTGGCGGTGGAGGCGGTTAAGACCGCCGCCGGTGCCAACCCAGATGTTGCCCTCCGAGTCTTCGGTCACGCACAGGATGTTGTGGTGGGATGTGCTGACATGCTTGAATTCCCCGTTGTCATAGGAGAACAAACCGGCTCCGGCGGTGCCAATCCAGACCGTGCCGGCGTGGTCTTCAAAGAGGCTGGTGGCGCGCATGTTGGGATCGATATCGGCCAATTCGCCCAGATTCGTCAATGCCCCACCCTCCGCATACTTGAGCAATTGCCGGCCGCAGAACAGCCAGATGCCCTCAGAGCGCGCACCGGCAATGCGCAGCGACAGGCCGGGAAGCTTCACGAGCTCTTCAAATCGTCCTTTGCGGAACACCCCGGCGGAGAATTTTGTGGCGAACCAGAGTTCGCCTTTTGTGCTGCTGGCCAAAAAACAACCTCCGCGGCTGCTAAGGCCGTCTTCCTCCGCAAAGGACCGGACGCCGTGGTTGAGGATGCGTACGAGGTGGTTGCCCAGACTGGAGGCGGAGAGCCACACGCCATTGTCCCGGTCGATCGCCATGTCGGTCAGGGGTTGTTTGGGAAGGCCATCATAGGAGCTGAACGAAAAGCTTTGTTCTTTGTCCAGGCAAAAGGCGCCGCCCCGCGTCTTGAAAAGCCAAAGGCGTCCCCGCCTATCCACTGCCAAGCCTCTGTTCTCGCCCACTTGGAGGCCCGGCACGTCCTGCACCTCGAACTCCCGGAACTTCAGGCCGTCAAACCGGACCAGTGCATTCAAGGTCGCCACCCAGAGGAATCCATCGGAGGTCTGGGCTACTCCGACCACCGCGTTGCCGGGCAGCCCCTCCTTGGCCTGCCATACTTGTGCGAACCAGTCCGCATTCCAAGGGGTCGCAGGAGCGTGAAAACCGGCCAAGCAGGTCAGGAGGGCAACCCGGTGAAGCAGGAAAAAGAATTTTATTTTCCGGGTCACAGGATCAGATTACCCAGCCAACCCGCTGTGAGCAATCCCGTCATTCTTGGTCCTTGTCCATCATTTGGGCGACAAGACGTCCTAAGAGCGCATGGTAGAGTCTTCGGCAATGAACCAAAACGTAACGTTTTCCAACGCCCATGAATCCATCGTTCCGGTGTTTCAAGGAAGGCAGTTGGCCGGATCGTGTGCTCGCAACTGACGCCCGGACCCGACGAAACGCGGTTCTTTTGATTTAAAACCAGTCTTATGAAAATCATCCAAAAAACCCTCGCAGCCCTTCTCCTGACCGTCGCGGGTCTGATGCCCGCTCAACGTTGCTTTGCCCAAAGCACCAATGGAACCTGGAATTTAAACGGGGCCGCCAAGGGTTGGAACACGGTAGGGAACTGGACGAACGGAATTGTGGCCTTCGGCACGAACGCCACGGCCTATTTTACCGGAAATGCCACGGCCAACATGGGCAGCGCCAACGGCGACTGGTCTATCGGGCACTTGCTGATTGGTGACACTAATACCCCGGGCACAAATACCTTTACCATCAAATCCAACGGCAACGGCTTGAGGGATGTGAGTGAGATCACAGTCACCTTCAGCAACACGCTTTACAACTGGGGCAACTCTGCCGGGCCGGCTTATTCCGCCTTGAAGACGGTGGGACCTTCCGGTCTCGTTAAAAATGGCCCCGGCACATGGCTTCTAAACGTTAATAGCACTTACAGCGGCCTAACCACCATCACCGCGGGAACAATGAAGCTCGGCCAGAACTACAGTATCCGACCGGCGGATCCATGCCTCAGGGTGCGCAGATTTCCTGATCAAGAAGGTTCGGATGTCTTGGCCCGCTACCTGACCCAGGCTTGCGGTGTGAGGTTTTTCACCTCGGCAGTGCTCACGGTTCCAATCCTAGG
>CAIQOK010000161.1 GCA_903873415.1 uncultured Verrucomicrobiota bacterium
CAGGCCCTCCTCTTGGCCGCAGGATATATCAATGACCTTTACATGATGGTCGGCAACGAAGCCTGGGCCGATGCCGCAAATCCCACCATCGGCATCGGCACGGACAGCGCCACTTACGGATCTGTGGCCACCTCTCTCTTCTCGTTCATGGGTCAGCAACCCTCGCTCCTTGAGGAGGAATTGGCTTTGGATCGCGGCCGCGATGATGTCCTGGTTCCGGGGGTGAAAACCGCCCCGGTCTATAACCGATTGGTCTGGAACTTCACGATGGGAATCGGAACAGGACAGACCATCTACCAGCAAAATTACAATGTGACGGATCAGAACTCGGATGGCATCGTGGACGCCCTCGACGGCGCCATCATGTATCCCATGGGTCATGGCGATGCCTACGGCCACTATCTGACCGCTCTGACCGGGTATTATAATCTGCTGATGAATCCGAACTTTGATTGGGTGCCCCAACCCGAATCGGTTTCCATTTTGGGCATGCCCGTCTCCGTCAACTTTATGCACGAGCGCAAGTTTGCCTCCTCGGCCGTGGCCATGGCTCGCACCGGCCGGCAGGTGTTCGACCTCACCTGGCGCCGCGACTACCTCCCCGGTCACATCACCGGCTGGGGCAACCTCTCTCTGGCCACCACCAACACGGCAGGAAGCATTCCGTTCCCGGATTCGAAATTCTGGGGTGCGGACCATTGGGCCAGCCGCACTGCTCAGGGTTCCTATTTGAACTGGCTGGCCGGCAACGCCATCCTGCCCGATGTGGATACCGACTCCACGCACAAGGGCACGATCCAACAGGTGGACCGCACCACCGTTCCAGAACTGAACCAGTTGGCCACCATGGCCACCGATATTCAAACGGCCATGGACAACGCCGAAGCGGGGCTGAATCCCCTCGGCATGACCCCCGGCACCGTGGCACTGGACATCGATCCCAACCAAGTGGTCGGCGGCGCAAACAACACCCACTTCGAGCAGATCTACAACCGCGCTCTGGTCGCCTTGAACAACGCCGTGTCCTCGTTCGACGACGCCAAGAACGTGAGTCAGCTCATGCGCTCGCAGGAGGACTCACTCTCCGGACTGCAAGCCCAAGTGGCGGCCGACGAACTGGCGTTCACCAACTCGCTCATCGAACTCTACGGCACCCCCTACTCGGATGATATCGGTGCCGGTAAAACCTATCCGCAGGGTTACTCCGGACCGGATCTGCTCCATTACATGTATTGCGACGACACGGGCACCTACGATCCAGGCAACGCTTTTGCGCCAAATGCCCCCCTGACTGTCAAACTGGATTTCCAGATCAATCCAACCAATTACGATTGGAACCTATCTGCGAATGGCTCCGTATGGGTGCAGCAGTACGACTCCAATGGTTCCACCACTAAAACCTATAAGACGACCAACTGTTATGTGGATTATAGCTATTCTCCCAACCAGTTCTGGGTGAAGCCTTCCACCTGGACCGGGTCCCGCTATTCCCCGGGAAAGATTCAGCAGGCGGCTTCCAAATTCATCCAGGCGCAAAACGACCTCTGGCAGTCCCTGGCGGATGCCACGAGTGATAAGGAGGACATGGACAAGCAGCTACAGCTCTTTCAAGCGCAGGTCAGTCTCTTTGCCGCTCAAAACTCGCTCCAGGATAAAATGGATGCCATTAACATTGCCAGCATTCAGGGGCAAGCCGTGGCGGATATCGCTCAACGTTGGTATGACGCCGTCACCGCAGACGCAAATGCCGTGGCCGACGCGATGAAAACGATTATCCCTAAAAACTTTGTCGCAGGCCTCGCCTTTGGAACTGACGGCCCTGGCAACTTAATGGCCGGTCTTCTCGGTATTGCCCATGAGGCTGTTCAATTCAGTATGTCTTCGATTTTCAACACTATGGAAGGAGCATGGACATTCTCGAATGCACAACTCCAAACGGTTCTAACCCAGTTGCAGAGTCAAATGTCCAAGTCCGGCCAGAACCTGCAGCTCCAGCAAGCGGTCGTCGCCTTGGCCACCCAACAGAAACTCGTGCAAGGGCATTTCGAACTCATCAGCACCGCCGCCCGGAAATTGAGCGACGCCATGAACAATTACAAAACATGCGTCGCCCAAGGCGACCGTATCCAGGCCGAGCGCATGGCCAATCGCCGGAAAACCGCCGCCCTCATTCAGGGGTTCCGGAACCGGGACGCCGCCTTCCGCGTCTTTCGCAACGAGAAGCTCGAACGCTACAAGACCCTCTTCGACATGGCCTCACGCTATGCCTATCTGGCCGCCAACGCCTATGATTTCGAGACCGGCCTGCTCAACACCTCCGCCGGACGCTCTTACTTGAATAAGATCGTCAACTCCCGCGCTCTGGGTGTCGTTCAAAACGGCATCCCTCAATACGGCGGCAGTTCCAACGGCGATCCCGGCCTTTCCACCGCACTGGCCCAGATGAAAGCCGACTGGGACATCGTCAAGGGTCGGCTCGGCTTTAATAACCCCGACGTTTACGGCACCACCACCTCCATGCGCGCCGAGAATTACAAGATCGGCCTGGACACCAACAATCTGAGTAATTGGCAGGATATCCTCAATAGAAGCCGCGTCCCGGATCTCCTTGCGGATGCCGATGTGGTGCGGAATTGCCTGCAGATCAACAAGGGAACCGGCGTCGCCGTTCCCGGCATTGTGATCCCCTTCAGCACCAGCATCAACGATGGCTGCAATCTGTTCGGCCTGCCGCTCGGGTCCGGGGACCACAACTTCATCTCCAGCGCCTTCGCCACCAAGATCTTCGCCATCGGCGTCGCTTTCCCCGGCTATCAGGGTATGGATAATCCTCCCGCAAACCTGCTCCCCTCCAGCGTGACTCCGCCCGATCCCAACCTGTTTTACACCTATACCAACGGCCTCGCGGCAACTCCGGTCGTCTATCTTATCCCCTGCGGACAGGACGTCATGCGCACGCCGCCGCTGGGCGACACCGCCACCCTTCGCAATTTCAGCGTGGATGATGTCGCCATTCCTCTGCCATTCAACATCGGGGCAGCCCAATTTGCGAGTGGCGGGTTTTATCAGACCTCCGACGCGCTCCTGACGCCGCTTTTTGCGGTTCGCAAGCATCAGGCCTTCCGCCCCGTGTCCGACCCCGCCTGCTTCAGCCAAAACTTGTATGGCCAGAGCGGCACCCTGATGCGCTCCCAATTCACCAACAACCGTTTGATTGGCCGCTCCGCCTGGAACACCAAGTGGAAGTTGGTGATCCCGGGCTATGGTCTGCTGGCCGATCCCACCGTCGGTTTGGATCGATTCATTCAGACCGTGACCGACATCAAGCTGCACTTCGACACCTACTCCTATTCGGGCAACTAAGCCCTTGTTGCCGAATAGGTAACGAGTCGGTGCGTGCCGGCTCTTTTATTGTAAGAAGTTTTTATTCGTTAAGTCCGTGTCTGATTGGTTATATGATTTTATGAAACTGACGCTCCTCAAGCCGTTCATTTGCCGCCTGTCCCGCGCCCTGCCGGTCTTGGTCCTAGCCGCCCTGGCGGCACCGCGGCTGCTTTACGCCTTTCCTCCGGCCCCAACCCACCGCATCTACGGTCTGGTCCGCAACGAATACGGACAACCCATCGCCACCCCGGGCGCCTTTATTCTTTTCACAGCCACCAATGGCATCAAGGTTATGGCTCCCATCACCCCGGGGCTCGCCCCGGGCGTCAACTACGAGGTCCAGATCAACATGGACTCCCAATTGAGCCGCGACTTATACACCCCGACGGCACTCGTCGACAAGATGCCCTTTCGAATCAGTGTTTGGATGAACAGCGTCAGTTACCTGCCCATCGAGATGGCCGGAAACTACTCGGTTCTGGGCCGGCCGGCGGGCGAGACCCGGATTGATCTCACCATGGGAGTGGATGCCAACGGGGATGGGCTGCCGGATGCGTGGCAGCAACTCCTCAGGGACATGCTCGGGGCCGGCGCGTTGGTGGGTCCTAACGACAGCGCCTTGCATGACGGTCTGAGCAACATGTCGAAATATCTCGCAGGCTTGAATGCTTGGGATACCAACTCCTCGTTCCGGCTTGCCATCAAGCCCCGTCCCGGCGCCCGACCTGTGGTTGAGTTCAGTGCCGTCATGCAGCACACCTACACCCTTTACTCCTCCACAAACCTTGTGGACTGGGACCTCGTCCCATTCAAGGTTCCCGCCAACGGACCTTATGATCCGGCTCGAGACAACTACTTCACTCCCGCAAATCAAACACTTCAGTTTGAGCCGCAGCATTCCGCCCCCGGGGACTCCCCGCATCATTTTTACAAACTCAAGGTTCAATAGGCTTGTGACCGCGAATTTTCATTTCAGTGGTTCTTAATCCAAGAGCAATAAACTCACCGTTAATGAGGTATTCTCTTTGCGCACTGTCCCTGCGGCCAACGCGGTTAGCCGCATCCATTTGTTTTTTTATGTCGATCCATTCTTGGTTGGTGAGACTCGCTTTTGTGCAGCGTTCCCTGGCCCGGACTCTGAACCGGGGTTCAGGTGTTTTTCCGGCAACCCGGCCCGGCATCGCGCCTCAGTCGGCCCGATCGACTCCCGGTGAACTCCGCTTGCGATCGGATTTCCTGGCATTGTCCGGTCAGGGTGTTTTCGGCTTGCTCGTTTTGTCACTGTGTCTCTTCCCGGGCTTTATGGCCTCCGGCGCGACCAACACCACCGCTCTTGCTGTCAACTCAGGCGGCGTGGCTATTGGCAGATTTGCCGCGGATAACGGCTATTCCGGTGGAGCCAGCGCCGGGAGTATGGCGCTCATCAACACCAACGGGCTCACCTCTCCGGCTCCCCAATCTGTTTACCAGACGGAGCGTTCCGGCAGCTTCAGCTACGTATTCACCGGGCTTGTCCCGGCCCAGACTTATAAACTCCGCCTGCACTTCTCCGAAAATAAATATACCGCCGCCGGTCAGCGCCTTTTCAACGTTTCGGTCAATGGCGCTGCGATCCTGACAAGTTTCGACATTGTCGCGGCCGCCGGCACAACGAATAAAGCCGTCATCCGGGAATTCCAGGCCGTGGCAACCACCGGTCAGCTGGTGCTTCAATACACCTCCGTGTTGAACGGCGCCAAGTCCAGCGCCATCGAGGTCGTTCCCCGCACTCTCGCTGTGGCGTCTCTCCCTTCCGCCTCCGGTTTGACCTATGGCCAGCCCTTTAGCGCGTCTATCTTGAACGGAGGTTCGGTCACAAACGTTTTTGGGGATTCTGTTCCGGGCAGCTTCGGCTTTGCGGCTTCCACGGCCATTCCGTCCGCAGGAACCACCAACGCCGCCGTCATCTTTACCCCGGCCGATACGGCCTCTTACAGCAGCCTGACTGCCGCGGTGAGTGTGGCGGTTTCCAAACAAAGCCCGGGAATCGCTGCTCTGCCTGCCGCCCCGGAACGGATTTATGGCCAGCCCCTGGGAGATGCGCCGTTGACGGGCGGCTCCGTTACCAACGCGTCCGGTGTTGCGGTGCAAGGTCATTTCAACTTTGCCGATCCGGGTCTCTTCCCCCCGGCGGGCAATACCAATCTTCTGGTCACCTTTACTCCGGACGACGCTTCCAACTACATCCCCGTCAGCGATTTCCTGGCAGTGGCTGTCGCAAAGCAAACCCCCGCTGTCGCCGTTCCTATCATTGCTTCGCCTCTAACCTACGGCCAGAGTTATCGCGCCTCCTCGTTGAGCGGGGGAATGGTCACCAACTCCGCCGGAGCGGTTGTGCCCGGCACGTTCGCTTTTTCATCACCGGACACAGTTCCCGCAGTGGGCGATGCCGCTCCCTTGCTCACCTTCACCCCCGAAGACACCGCGAACTATAACTCCGTGCAGACCACCGCCTCCGCCAATGCGTTCCTGCTGGCTTATGAGGTGGGCAGTCCCACCCGGAATAATGGGGTCATTTCTTATCGCTATAACAATGCCGCTTCCTTGGGGAATCTTCCCTTCCAGCGCGTGCGTTACCGGATGGAGGCGGAGGTCAATGGAACACCCGCCTTCACCGAGACCACCTTTGATGTCTGGCCCGGGTTGACCGTACTGCAATTGGCCGTGCCTGATTCCAGTTATCAGGGCGTTCTCCAGACGAATGTCAGCAACTTAACCGTCAACTCCAGCGCCGAGGGTGTGCTCAATGCCACTGCTCAGACCGGACGCCTGGAAATCTCGGCTGGCGACTATTCTCCCATGTCCAATGGCGCCGGCGGCAGCAGCGCTGCCTATGACTTCGACGACACCCTGTCCCCCGGATATGGCTACGGAAGTTTTCAGATCCATAACCTCTCCGCCAACCCGCCCCAGACCGTGGTGGCCTGGAATAACCACGACTCCTCCTATCCCGACGTGGGGTTTGGTAACAATCCCGATGGCGAGCCTGACTGGACCTTCAACGGACCGATGCTCGGGTTGGATCTGGCTACCTGGAAATTGCAGATCTCGATCGAAGCCGGGTCGCCGGCGCTGGTCAATCCCGCCACTCCGGTGGTTGCAGCTCCTCCTGCCGCCTCTGCCATCATTTATGGCCAGCCCTTGTCCGCCTCCCTCTTGACGGGAGGAGCTCTGACCAATGCCGCTGGAACCCGGATCCCGGGCACCTTCCAGTTTAACGAGCCTGCCGCGTTGCTGGATCCCGGCACGCAGACCGCCGGAGTCACCTTCACCCCCTCGGACGAGGTCAATTACACAAAAGTTCCCCTTGCCGTTTCTGTTTTCATCGGCCTCCAGACGCCGTCCGTTGCCCTCTTCCCGACGGCCAGTCCGGTCATCTTCGGTCAGCCGCTCAGCGCTTCCACCTTGACCGGTGGAGTGGTAACCAATGCGGCGGGCGCGGCGGTTGCCGGGCAGTATCGCTTCGATCATCTCTCGGACCAGCCCTATGCCGGAACCACCAATGCCGCGGTGACGTTTACCCCGGCGGACACGAATCGTTATACCGTTGTTTCTTTAAGCGTGCCGGTGAGCGTGGGCTTGCAGACCGCGGTGGTGGCCGTCGTGCCCACTGCTTCTGCGATCACGTTCGGCCAGACTTTGAGCGCCTCGGTCATCGGTGCCGACGGTGTGGTAACCAATGCCGCAGGTCAACCCCTCTCCGGCGTTTTCACTTTCGTATCTCCCGCTGCCACGCCTTATGCCGGCCTCACTAACGCGGCGGCAACGTTCGCCCCCGCGGATGCAGCCAATTACACCGAGGTAACTCTGAGCGTGCCGGTGAGTGTGGGCTCGCAGACGGCGGTGGTGGCGGTCGCCCCAACGGCCTCATCCATCACGTTCGGCCAGGCGCTCGCTGCTTCGAGCTTGAGCGGAGGCGTGGTGACCAACGCAGCGGGCGTCGCGGTGCCCGGCCAATACCGCTTTGATCATCCCACGGACCTGCCGTATGCGGGGATTACTAATGTTTCGGTGACGTTTACTCCGGCCGATGCGGCCGATTACACTGAGGTGTCTTTAAGCGTTCCTGTGAGCGTGGGCTTGCAGACGGCGGTGGTGGCGGTCGCCCCAACGGCCTCATCCATCACGTTCGGCCAGGCGCTCGCTGCTTCGAGCTTGAGCGGAGGCGTGGTGACCAACGCAGCGGGCGTCGCGGTGGCCGGC